>JANTFY010000005.1 GCA_024763185.1 Gammaproteobacteria bacterium
TCTTTTATATTCAATGGCTGATTTTCTTGCTAAATGATAATGCCATGCTCCGTTGTTCTGCAAAAAGTAACATTTTTTCAACTGACCGAGCTCAAAACTCAAGCGCAGAAACCGGTTTTTTTGGTTGATAAAGATTCCAAAACGATGGTTCTAAAGTTTAAATAGAATAACGGCTCTCTCCGATGTATTTCAAGGCAGAAATCTGGCACCCAGCCAGGCTTGACCCTCCGTTTCTAGCGTCTCAACCCAGTCAAATCTGTGAATTTCCGGCTGACAAAATCGTCAGGAACGATGGTTAACAGCTTAAGTTGTACCCAAACGGGTGAAGACATGGAGTCCGGAATTATCCGACCGCTTCCTCTGCTTTCAGCTTAGGGCCAGTTAACCAGTCTGAATACAGGGATAAAACATGTCAGCTGGCTGGTCCACGAACACAAGCGCCGCCAGTCTCCGCCTGGTGTTTTAAGGGTACCATCCCGGCTCAGCGGCTCCAGAACGCCCGCGTCATCAAGACCAACAGCGTATAGAATTCCAGGCGTCCGGCGATCATGCAAAACGATAACACCCATTTGGCGAGCGGGTGCAATTCGGCATAGTTCGATACCGGCCCTACCGCGCCGAGACCCGGCCCAATGTTAAACTGGCAGGCTATGACGCTGGAGACCGAGGTCACAATGTCCACCCCGGTTGCAGATACAACCAGGCTGGACGCACTCAGCACCAGCAGGGCCAGGAAAACCAGATTGATCAGGCCGGAGACAGCCGGTTCGGCGATGACGCCCTGGGCAATACGTATCCGGAACACACCCTGGGGTTCGACCATACGATGGAACTCCCGCTGGATGACCTTCAGGATCAGCATGGTACGGAACACCTTCAGACCACCCGCGGTCGAGCCGGTGCAACCGCCGATAAACATCAGCAGCAATAGAATGAGCTGGGTGATCGCAGGCCAGGTCGCGTAATCGGCGGAGACAAAGCCGGTGGTCGATAATATTGATACCACCTGGAACAACGCCGAACGAATCGAGGCTTCCGCCGACAGGCCGACCTTTTCATGCAGCACCCAGGCAATGACCAGCGTAGCTGCCAAGGCAATCAGGGCATAAGTTTTGAGTTCATGGTCGCGCATAACGGCCCGCGGGTTGTGCTCGACCCATAACCGAAAGTGCTGGATAAAGCTGACCCCGGCGAGGAACATGAACAGGATCGTGATGTATTCGATCACGATGTTGTGGAAACCGGCAATGCTCTCGGTACGTGTGGAAAAACCGCCGGTGCCCAGGGTTGAAAAGGCATGGCAAATGGCCTCGAAGGCGCTCATGCCGGCCGCCATTAGCAGGAGGGTCTGCACCAGCGTCAGCAACACATAAAGCCGCCATAGGGCGCGCGCCGTTTCCATAATTCGTGGGCGCATTCGTTCCGAAGACGCGCCAGAAAATTCTGCACGGTATAACTCTCCACCACCATGGCTGAGCAGTGGAAGTATGGCCAGGCCTAGCAGCACTATGCCCATCCCTCCTAGCCAGTGGCTTAAACTGCGCCATAAATGCAAAGGGCGTGAAAGACCGTCGACATCGGCGATGACTGTTGCGCCGGTGGTGGTAAAACCAGAGGTCGCCTCAAACACGGCATCGCTGAACGTCGGGTAACTGCTGGAAAAATAAAACGGCAGGGACCCGAACAAGCACACGCAGATCCAGATCAGGGCTACCAGCAACAGGCTCTCACGGTTGAACAGGTCGCGCCGTTCGCGCCGGAAGCCGATCCCCAGCAGGATGGCAGCCGCCGTCATCGTGATTGCACTGGCCTTGATGAATGCCGACGGGTCAGCCTGCCCGTTGACCAGTGTATAGCCAAGGGGCAACAGCAAACAGACGGTGAGTATGGCCAGGAAATTTCCCAGTACCCAGTAAACACTGCGCGAGGTGACCGCCGCAATCATCATCCGGACGGGGTAAGGCTGGCGAGAAATTTCGATTCAAGTTTTTGCACAGCATTTTCCCGCACAAAAACCACCACGCGATCGCCCGATTGCAGGCAGGTGGCAGCATCCGCGATCAGCACACCCACATCCTGGCGCACGATAGCACCGAGTAGGCTGCCGTCGGGAAGGTCGATCTCGTCCAGTGTGCAATTGATATACGGGGAAGTGCCGGCCACCACGAACTCGATCGCCTCGACTGTTTCCTCTCCAAGCGTACGCACCGATAGCACGCGACCCTTGCGTACAAATTCAAAAATGGCATCGGCCGCCTTGATCCGCGGGTTCACCGTGGTATTGATGCCCAGCCGCTGCGCCAGTTGCTGGTAATTGATGCGATCGACCAGCGGTACCACCTTGTCCACACCCATGCGGCGTGCCAGCAGACAGGCAATCAGGTTGGCGTCCTCCTGGCCGGTTAACGAGATGAAGGCATCGATGCCCTGGATATTCTCCTCAATTAACGTGTCTTGATTGGTCCCGTCGGTATTGATGACCACGGTATGCGGTAACTCCGAAGCCAGGTATTCACAGCGTTTCGGATCCTCATCGAACAGTTTGATCGATACCTTTTCCTGTTCCAACGAGCGGGCCAGTTCCAGACCCACTTCGCCGCCACCGACGATAAACACCTGGCGTAACTGGGAACGGTAATGGATGCCGAGTCGTTGTAGCGTCTGCGCCAACTGCTCGTCACTGGTCATAATGTAGACATGGTCGCCGGCCTGTAAGCGGTCGCTCTCGGTCGGGATGATCACATCATTGGCGCGAAACACGATGCCGACCAAGGCGTTGCCCGGTCCGACCACCTGGCCGATATCCAGTGCCTTGATCCCTGCCAGCGGACTGCTGGGTTCGATATTCATGCTGAAAAGTGAGACCAGGCCATCGGCAAAGTTACGGATATCGGCAATCCCGGGCATCGAAATCACCCGCAGGATGCGCGCGGCCATGTCGCTCTCGGGATGCACCACTCGATCGATCTGCAGCCCCAGCTTCTCGAATGTGGGCTGCCACTGGTCGAATTCCGGAGTACGCAGCCGAATCGCCTTTTTTGCCTGTGGGGCCAGGTTGTTGGCGATCAGGCAGGCGACAATATTGATTTCATCCGAATTGGTGCAGGCAATAAACCTGTCGGCCTGTTCCAGGCCGGCACGTCGCCAATCGTCGATGCTTGTGCAATTGCCGTTGACGATACGCGCGTCCAGCACATCAAGCAGGTAATGACAGCGTTCCTCGTTTTGTTCAAGGATGACCAGGTCATGGCCCTCACGGATCAGGCGTTTGGATATGTATTCATTACAGCGACCACCACCGGCAAAAAAGATACGCACTATGCAATCTCGTCGGGAACTAATTCCATTATCTGTTTATAAAATTGACCAAGCCGCACCAGAATATCAGTTTAAAGTATAAGGAGAATAATCGCTATCACCCATGAATATCAGAGCACAAAACGGGTGCCCTGATACTGCAAGCCAGGCTATGTGTAAAAGCGGCGACATGCTGGGCGTCATTCGTTCGACAAGCCTATTCAGCAACCTCCCAGCCACTGATGATGCCTGCCAGCAAACGGTAGTCGTCCGCGTAATCGGATGACGTGGCCGGCAGCAGTCGATTGGCATTACGCGCGAATCGATTCAGTATCGGCTGCAGAGCCGCTTGCTGCTGAGTCAGGCTATTTTTGATTAACTGTACCTCAGCATCGCTCAATCGGCTGCTGACAGAAATACCCTGGTTACTGGCAGTACGGGTCTTGTAGATAATACGAAGCCCGGCGCGATCCTCATCAGACAATTTCTTGTAAAAAAACTGGTCACGCAGTATTGCTGCCTGACACTTGCCTTGCTGGAATCCCTGATACACGCCTTTCATGCCACCTTTACGGGTTACCAGACGGGGCTTGCGGAATGGGTCGTTCATGCGGGCCAGTATGGTCAGCGATGACAGATTGGGCGGTGCGATGGCACACAATTTTTTATTCACTAAATCACGCAACTGCAGCAGTTTATGATCATTCTGCCTGACCACAACCAGAAACCCCAGTTTGCCCGGCAATTTTGCGACCGGCGTATGCTGATAACGTTTTTGCCGCCAGGAAATAAAATGCGGTCCGTCAAAAACAATATCGAACTTGTCGGCGCGCATATCGCGCTGGTAATGCAACCAGCTTTTAGGGTGCTGGTAGATAACTTTCTTATCCAGTAACTGGCTTAAAAATTCTGCTAGCGGAGCGTATTGCTTAATACCTGCCGCCTTGCTTTCGCGTGGTGGTGAAGTCAACACCAGGTCGGCCCGCAGTGCTCCAGAAAGAGACAACATCAGCAAGCCCAAAAGTAAAGTTGTACTACGAGAACAACAATTCATGAATCCCCCTTCATATCATTTCATTTTAATTATTTTCCAGCCCCGTCACTCGCTCAGTACGACACAGCGGGTAAATACGCAACACAATAATGAACCGGATTGGCACATTCGTACAGTGCAAAGCTCACACATTATCAACAGCTTTGCAGCATAGCGCTGAAATTACTATCAAATTCTAGAACAACAAGAAATGTCGAAGGTATCCAGCCTGGCAGATGTCACAGAGAGTTATCTGGGCGCTTTTTCAAAAACAGGGACTCTCTGTCAGGCTGGAATTCAATCGCCCGCATTGGAGGTAATCTGAAAATTTCCGTTGCACATGCGTGGCGAGAATATGCCTTCGTCAACTGCTCCATGTCTTGCTCTACCTACAGCGTTCATGCAGTCGTACCTCGCCATTTCATTCAGAAATCCGGGTAATACCGGCAACGGGGGTCGCCAGGTAAATTCGGCGGCCCCGATTTCGTACTTGTGAAGTCATGTACAGCCTACTATTCTCAAGCTGTCATTAATTCAACTCGTGAACTTTAGACTTGTTATCCCTGAAAAGGTATTTCTACAGCCTTCGATTTCGTTACGCGGTGAGTGCGGGTGGCCTGATCGTGCTGATTGTCCTGGGCGCGGTGTTTACCTATCTGTCTGTAAACGATGCGCAGGAGCAAACCAGCCGTCAACTGACCCAGCAGAACCAGGTCGTGGATTTGATGCGCAATATCCAGCGCAACGTTCTTGACAGCTACATCGCCATCGATGCGTTCCTGCTGCAGCCATCCGACCAGCGGCAGAAGGAACTGGCACTGCAGGCGATTGATGCCGCCAGCCAGGCCAGCAACCAGATCCGCCCCAGGTTCATGGAATTATTTCCAGGGCAAATTGACCGGGTCGAGGAAGTGAGCGAGCTGCTTGCTTCTCTGCGAGCGCAAACCGTCAAGTTGCTGGAAGTACGGGTGAATCCCACTCAGCAGTACCCGTCTTTGGAAGTCGCGGCCCGAGTGATGCGACCCAATAACGATCGCTTCAATAACGAGATTGCACTGGTCCTGTTGGAACTGCGGGAGGAAGGGCTGGATGCTGACAGCTACGAGATTTTTGCGCACTGGGTGGAGGTAAGGCATCTATGGTCGCAAATGCTGTCCATGTTTCGTATCTATACCGCCAATCGTATCGGCAGCTTCAATGAGCAGACGTTGATAGACCAGGAAAACAGCGTGATTTCGATGTACCAGACCCTGATGCAGCGCCTGGAATTCATGGAGGAACTGGATCAGCAGGACCTGCTTGGTTTCCAGGCCAGTGCCTCCCTGCCAGAGATGATCCAGGCATTGCGCAACTGGTACGGAGGTTTTATCCAGGTGAGAGAGATTCATGCCGGTGATGGCTGGCGTCTGGATTCGAAAATCATGCGCGATAAAATCGTGCCACTGCTGAATCGGATTTCCGAACTTCTCGCTGACCTGGAGTCGGCACTGCAGACTGCTGCTGATTCGAATGTCAGTAAACTTTCAGAATCCATCTCCAGACAGATCTATATCCTCGCTTTCAGTACTCTCACGTTCCTTGTGGTGCTGGTAAGTATGTTTGTCGCCACCAATCGGCTCGTTTTTACGCCGATCGCACAAATCGTCAGGGCCCTGAAAAGCGAGAGCTTTGCCAAAAAGTCTCTTGTCCTTCCAAAAATCCGCTCAAACGAGACCGAGGCGCTGATCGACGCTTTCCAGGAAATGAGCGAAAGGATCCAGCGACGCCAGAATGATCTGGAATACCAGGCCCTGCATGACGCACTCAGCGGGTTGCCGAATCGAACCCTGTTGCAAGAGAGGATCGAATACTACATCCAACTGGCGCAGCGTGATCAAAAACAATTATCACTGCTGATGATTGATCTGGATCGTTTTAAAGAGATCAACGATACCCTGGGGCACCATATTGGAGACCAGGTGCTGATCGAGGTCGGCAAGCGGCTTCGCGCCAGTCTTCGTAAAATTGATACCGTGGCCCGGCTGGGTGGAGACGAGTTTGCGATACTGCTGCCGAACTCGAACCTATCACAATCGGAGGAAGTTACGAAAAAGATCATCGATGCGATGCAGATGGAGTTCCAGGCCAGGGAGCTGAGGCTGTCGGTGGATATGAGTATTGGTATAGCCTGTTTTCCCGATCATTGCAGGGATACAGCATCCCTGTTGCAGAATGCAGACATTGCCATGTACGACGCCAAGCAAAATCATCGTGACTACGCGATTTATGATCCGGAAAAAGACGAATACAGCCTGGTGCGCCTGGAACTGATCAATGATCTTAAGGAAGCTCTTGGCAACGACGACCTCTTTCTGCACTACCAGCCGCTGGTAGATCTGAGCTGCGATCGACTCTACGGCGTGGAAGCACTTCTACGATGGGAACATCCGCAATACGGTAACATTCCTGCCGAGCAAATTATCTCGATGGCAGAGCAGACGGGATTGATGAACCGTCTGACGTATTGGGTCCTGAACCGGGCGCTGCAGGAGGTCTCGGCACTGCATATCCCGATGCTGTGTGTGGCGGTCAATATCTCGGTGTACAACCTCAGGGAAACGCAGTTCGTTGAGCAGGTGCGCGAAATATTACATGACAGCGGTCTCGCACCTCAGCGAGTGATCCTGGAAATTACGGAAAGCGCAATGATGTCGAACCCGCTGCATGCCATTGAGATTCTGGGTGAGCTTGACCGGATGGGTTTCCGCCTCGCGGTGGATGATTTCGGTACGGGCTTCTCCTCACTTGCCTACCTCAAGGAACTGCCCGTGGATGAACTCAAAATCGATCGTTCCTTTATCGCGAACATGACAGAGGACAGCAGTGATGACATGATCGTACGCTCCACCATCGAGCTGGCACATAACCTGAACCTGCGGGTGGTGGCCGAGGGTATCGAAACCCTCGAGCATTACCAGTTGTTGTCACGATACGGCTGTGATTTCGGCCAGGGCTATCACATACAGAAACCCTGTGCGGCCAAGCAACTGGTGGAATGGGTGGATCACGGACCTTACTATACATCCTCCCAGGAAGTTAATGTTTAACAAGAATAACTGCGATCACCCATCGATATGAAGATATAAAACAGTTGGCTTCATAGGCCTTATGCCTTCCGTTGCCTGTCACTGCCAGACAGTACCTGTGAGTGCCGATGACTCTCACTCAATCACCGTGAATGGACCCTCACCACGTTTCGGCAGGCTCGATCAGGTCCCTCCCAGTAGAACGACACCAACATCCAGTTCGCTTCCTGCATGCCAGATACGAAGGATAACTTGATCTCCGATAATTTAAGTCAGAGGTCGGCATCGCATTGCCTCATAAAAATCTGTTTTCAAGGCGACCGCCTTAATGGTAGCCGTTATTTCAATCCGGGCAGAGTCGGCAAGTTTCCTGCCCTGCTCCGGTATCTATGTATTGAATGCCGGACAGTGTTGCCCAATGAGCGGTTATGGAAAGATGGTTGCAACCGACGGATAAAGGTGGACTGTCGGGTGAACGAGCTGTGAACGCTTCCTGGAATGCTTTAATCTCCATTCATGGCGTTTTCGATATGCTGATAATGCAATCATTCTGTCCAACATTTGCATCTGCCTGACAGAGCCGCATACGCACATAAAAGCTCGCGGTTATTTTTTTAGCGCTTTGTAGGCCTTGATCCATTTTTCCGTTGCGCGGTGATAACCGAAATATTTTTCTTCATCTGCTTCAGTTTCTTAGCTCTGCTTTCATTTTGAGCTTGATCATGTTGGCCTTTTTTTAGGGCTTGCGGGCATTTACCCTCAACAGCCGCAGAAAATCATGATGCACATCCTGGTGCATTACTTGGCTTGCAGCAAGCACTGACATATAATATTAAACGGTAAATGTATTCTATAGCCCGGCATTCGCACTGAGTCATGCAGCAAGCAGGTCAGGCTCGTCCAGCTTTTATCAAATATTCTCTGAATCTCTTTTTACTTACTTCGAAATTATCTGACTTTACCTATGCCCGGGATTTTCAATAACCGTCTGAAATTAGGCCATATCCATTTTTCCATCATCTATACACTGGTGGTTTATGTTGCCTTCAATGTGTTGACGATTAACAAGGTCGTTCAATGGTTTAACACCGACCAGGGTACCGATTACGCCGGGCTTTTCGCCTATCTGGTTTTCGGTTACAGCTTTTTTCTGTCGTCTTTTCTGCTGTTCGCGCACCGCAAGATTATCAAGCTGGTGGCATCCTTGCTGGTCATTTTTAGTGCGGCGGCCACTTATTTTATTGACAAGTACGATATTGCGGTTGATCGTTCGATGATCATGAATACCCTTTATACCGATTCCACCGAGGTAACAGGATTGTTGTCGGTATATATGCTGCCTTACGTACTGTTATTGATTGTTGTACCGCTGTTTTTGATTTACAAGGTGGATATACAGTTCAATAAAAGCTGGCGCTACCTGCCCGTATCGCTGGCCGTATTGGTACTGTCTCTGGTTATCGGTATTGGCAGTGTGTATTCAAATTACAACAGTATTCATCAGGCCGGCAATATTTCGCATAAAAGTATTATTTACCAACTGGTGCCGGTCAATGTCATCAGTGGTCTGGGCAGTGCTGCCATCAATAGTTACCAGGACTGGTACGAAAAAAATAAAAACCCGATCGTCATTACCGGCAAAGTCGATAAACCCGATAATTTGATCGTGGTACTGGCTATTGGAGAGTCTTCGCGCCAGAAAAATTTCTCGCTATACGGCTACAAACGCAAAGACACCAACCCGATTTTGTCCGGGATTGACGGGCTGATCATGCTCAATGGTAAGGCCGAAATTGGCAGCACGTTGCTCGCGCTGCCGGAAATACTGGAAAAAAACGACATCAAGCTGCCCGCCATTACCTCAAAACTTGGCATCAATACGGCCTGTTATGTCAACTACACCCTGTATGACAATTGTGCGGAAGTGGGCGAAGTGCGAGTCAGCAATTGTGCTCACGATGGCAAATGTTATGACGAAGACGTGCTGCCATTACTGGAGAAAAATCTTGGCAATTACCAGTCGGGCTATGGTTTTGTGGTGTTACATCTGGGTGGCGGCAGTCACGGCCCAACCTATCGTGATCGCTTTCCACCGGAGTTTCAGCGCTTCAAGCCACAGTGTGAGGATGCCGACGTGGTGAATAAATGTACCCGGGAAGAGCTTTATAATACCTATGACAATACCATCCTCTATGTCGATTATGTGCTGGGCGAAATCATCGGACGGCTGGATAAATCCGGCCTGCCCTATGTTTTTATCTACGTGTCGGATCATGGCGAATCGCTACTCGAAGATGGGCGAATATTTCACGGTATGCCGCCGGGTATGTCGTTACCGCCAGAACAGGCTCAGGTGCCGTTGATTATTAAATCTTCGGTACCCATTCGAATTGATGAACAAGACGAATACCCGCAAAATGATATTTTTGACAGCGTACTCGAGTTGTTCACGATCCAGTCCGATCAGGTCGACAGTGAGCGCAGTTTCATTCACCGCCAGGAAGCCGGGTAAAGACTGATCAATCCGTTATCCACCAAGTCGAAGGTGTTTTATCGCCTGCTTCAATTGTTGCGACGCAAGGATGTCCTGGCGTTTATGCTTTGCATCCTGTTTTTTATGCTCTGGCCGCGCTTTGACCTCTATGTGAGTCATTTCTTTTACGATCCGGGTTTACGCATTTTTATCGGTAAACAGAATGTGTTGGCTGACGTCATTTACCAGTTGACCAATTTCACCACGCTTGCCTATTTGTCCACTCTGCTGATTTTGCTGGTTGTCGGGCTGGTGAAGAAAAGCGGCAAGCTGAAAAGCCATAGAAAGGTTTTCATTTACCTGCTTTGTGTCAGCATTGTCGGCCCCGGTCTGCTGGTCAACCTGACCTTTAAAAACAACTGGGAAAGACCACGCCCACGCCAGGTTATTGAATTTGGAGGCACTAAATCATTCGAGCCACCACTGGCACCCGCTTTCGAGTGCCAGAAATGTCGCTCTTTTGTCAGTGGTCATGCCTCGGTCGGTTTCATGTTTTTCGGATTGGCACTATTATCACGTCAAAGACGCTGGATTTTTGCTGCCGCCATGGCTGGCGCCATTATCGGCATTGTGCGTATATCACAAGGCGGGCATTTCTTATCCGACGTGATCTTCTCCGGCTGGGTGGTCTGGTTCAGCAGTCGCCTGCTGTACTGGTTATTTTTTGAACAGCACAAAAAGAACGACCACAACACATCTGCCCCTCAAGGCTAAAAATTGGATCCTTGATCTGCCTGAAACATCCCTCTTTCTGGCCAAAATTCATTCACCCTCAACTGGATTTTCTGCTAAACCCGCGCCCTTCCACTGCCTTCCTGACTTTCCGACCTGGTTCAGGCGACACCCCGCCTGGCGGACTACCTTTTGTGGCTGACTCGCCGAGAACAGCAACTCAAATGGTGACAGTAATTCACCTTTGTTCTTGAGATAAGCCAGAATCTTGTCGATGATCGGCTGATCCTCGATGCTGGCGATGACCTTGGCTTCTAATATTCTCTATCTGTAGAGCAGAATGCCTGATGCCTACCTGTGCCAGACACCCCAGACATTAGATGTAACTGCCGGTCACTCCCACTCTATTCTAAATAAGCCATTTTTATCTTTTATATTCAATGACTTATTTTTCCCTTAATGGATAACACCATGAAAAACCCCATGCCTAAAATATCCTACAAAATGCTCGAAAATATTTCTGATTGAACGCTGATACACAGCGCCTTGGGCCACCTTCCGGGCTTTGACTTCCGGGTGAATGCCCTCCTGCACCTGCCGATAATGGTTCACCGCAAACAGGTCGCTGGCGTGGGGATTCACGCCACACCGAGTATACCCATGAGACTTTTGCCCGACTTGTCGGAAACCCCGGACAGTTTTTCGAAGCCGATCAACACTCATTAGAGTCACACAACATCGCTTTTCCGCTATCGTTTTTCCCTGTGAATATGCATAAGCCCCATTCTTGCTATAGGATTGCAGAACGTGGTTTCCCGTTAATCACATGTTTGAATTGTATTCCTGGACAATTTTAAGCTTATGAACCTGGGTTAGATAAAATCGCCAGTAACCCGATAACAACCGCGGCAATTGCCATAACCAGCACCATTCCGGCCGCCATGTCTTTCACCTTGCCAATGGCTGGATGCTGTGCCGGATGAAGATGGTCGGCCAGGGCTTCGATACCGGAGTTGACCAGTTCGGCCGCCAGCACCAATGCTACAGCGATGATGATAAGCCCCCACCATAAAGGAGGGAGTCCCCACCACACAAAAAAGATCACGGCGGCCAACCCCATGCCAACCTGTGCTCTAAAACTGCGTTCTCCCCGCCATGCATGCCGGATTCCGGCAAATGCATTTTTCATCCTTGTTATCAATTTTTGATTCTTCATTGCCGATGCTCTTGTTCACTACAAATCCCTGTTAGGTTCTGTCCCGTAAAATTCAGAATATGCATCCTGCCACTGCTAAAAAACGGCATCCCCAGCAGGTAGCTGCCGATCTCAGCCCTAACCAGTTTGACCTCGCAGCTAGCGGGCGGATTCTTCGCCATATGGAATGGCTGGAGTAATCGCTGAGCAACCGCATCAGTATCCGGTGCAATACGATGCAGCAACCCCCAGTACGTGCCGGTATAACTGCGTGTTACGCCGACATACACCGGCATGCCGTCCACAAGCCAGGGCGTCTTCCACAGCCGCAGGGTATCGATAACCCTTTCACCCTCCTCCAAGGCTGCTCGTTCGAAGCCCAGGTCATTAATCCGGCCATTCCAGAACACAGGTGCCAGGGGGGCATTCACATAGTCCATTCCCAGCCGTAGGAGTTTAAGGAAATTGCCAGGTGCCGGCGGGTCAGCCGGCTGCCATCCCGAAGCCTCGAGTTGCTGTACCAATGCAGACTCGTCCCGTGTCATCAAGACCAACGACAACGGTTGCGAGGGCGCACCCAGCAGGGTTTCGGTATGTTCGAGTTTTTTCTGCTGAATGAAGGCCGTCAGTGGCTTGTCCACGGATTCAACGGCAACCGGCGGCGCTGTGAATGTCCGGGGATGCCATTGCACGGCATAAAAGAAGTACCAGGCGAGTGCTGCGAACACCAGTAGCCATAACTGGCGCCGTTGTTTCGTATCGAGGGCTGTCTGCCAATGGATCCGGTGATCGTGGGTGCCCCATTCGCTGATGGTGATCGCGATGACCAACCAGCCCGCTCCCACCAGGTAGCCCGCCCACACATCACTCAGGTAATGCACACCGAGCACAATCCGGCTGAGTCCAATCGCCAGAACCACCAGCAATATCGCCAGCAAGCGGTTGATGCGCGAGCCGAGGTCCGGTGCGGCACGTACCAGCATATAACCAATAAAACCGTAGAAGCCCACGGCAATCGATGCATGACCGCTGGGGAATGAATAAGACTGCTCTTGCAACACAGCTTCGACAGGCCTTGGGCGATGAAAGGCCATTTTGCTCAGTACAGTGAATACTGCCGTGCCGGCTGTCGATACCAACAGGGAAATTGCCAACCATCGCCCCCTGTAGAGCCAAGCCCCTACGAGTGCCAGCAGAATCAGTGGTCCAACCACTTTGCTAATACCAAGCGCAGTGATCCAGGTGAATACCGGGATCAGTTCGGACGGACGGAAACGTGCCACCAGTTGGGCCAATGCATGATCCACCGCCACGATGGGGTCGGAGGTCAGGAAGTCCTCAACGATACCGCCAAAGAGCATGGCGATATACAGCAGGGACATCGACAGCAGGGTCAACGGTAATCCCGAAAAACGGCTGAGATCGAGTCGCTGACGGATTAACCGCGTCAGGACCGGGTGGCGGCGATTGAATTGTTTCAGAAATGGATTAGCTGCCAGCGCCGTGGCAACCGAACGGTACAGAGAGTTCAACAGCAGCCAGATCTGTGGTCCCTGGCGGAGTAAAATGTGCTTCACATACCACAGCAACAACCACAGCAGAAGGATTGCAAGGAACAGCAGACCGATGCGCGACATCCAGGCCTGGGCAAGCGCCAGCGATTGCCCAAACAGATATCCCCCACCAATCCACTGCAATCCCCAACCGATGCCCCCGAGCAGGTTCCAGAATAAAAAAGTCCGCTGGCGCATACCGACAGAGCCGGCGACAAAGGGGGCAATCTCTTTGATGCTGGGGATAAACCGGCCAAGAAAAACACTCTTGGCACCATTTCGATCAAAGAACTCACGAGCCTGTTCGAAGTGCTCGGGCTTCAGAAACCAGACGCCAGTCTTGAGCCAGCGTTGCCCATAACGCTTGCCTAACCAGTAGTTGAGATTATCCCCAAGCACCGCACCGGCGATACCAAACCAGAGCACCCCGGCAAAATCGATCTGCCCCGTGGCGGTCATGGCGCCTAAAAGGAGTAGCAGGGTAGAACCTGGCACCATCAGACCAACCACCAGCGCGGTCTCTGTTAAGGCCAACATAAAGGCCAACCAATAGGCCAATGAATGGAAATGCTCGATACTGGGTAGTAATGATTGTAAAAGCTGTTCGATCATCGAATGGGTATCATTCTATTATCATTTTGATAATGAATTTTTTTATCGCTCGCCCTACCAATCCAAAAACATACCACCCTATTTCAATGACCCAGCGCCTACCAACGCAACACAATATAATTTTGCATAGCCCCTTTGCGGATTAACAACAACACGCTTTTCTCGTCGCTGCTTTCCTTAACAGCACGCTTGAATTCGCCAGCACTACTGACCGTCTTGTGGTTTACCTGCACAATGACCGTTCCCGGGGTAATGCCCGCCAATGCCGCAATAGAGCCGGACTGAACCTGGGTCACCACAACACCTTCCCCCGCTTTCACATCGAACTGCTTCGCCAGCTGCGGAGTCAGGGTCTGCACCGTTAAACCGATTTCATCCGTGCTCTGTGACGCTCCCTGTGCAGCGAGTTTTTCCTTCGAAAGCTTGCCGATGGTCACCGTCAACGTCTGGCGTTTGCCATGCCGGAGGATGGTCAACTTTGCCTTACTGTCCGGCGCCGTCAGGGCAACACGATTACGGAAACGACCGACGTCGTTTACGGCTTCGTCCTGATAGGCGACGATAACATCTCCCTGCTTAAGCCCGGCCTTGGCAGCGGGCGAATCATCAGACACCTGGGCAACGAGTATGCCCGAGCCGGATTTGATATCAAACGATGCAGCAAGCTCAGGCGTGAGTTGCTGAATGACAACTCCCAGGTAGCCACGGGTGACCTCACCCTTTTCAATCAACTGATTGGCAATCACCTTGATCAGATTACTGGGAATGGCAAAACCCACACCCATGCTGCCACCACTACGGCTTAAAATGGCGGTGTTCATGCCCACAACTTCACCATCGAGGTTGACCAGGGGCCCGCCGGAGTTACCCGGATTAATGGCTGCGTCGGTCTGGATGAAATCCTCATAGTCATTGATGCCGACGCTGGTGCGGCCCTTGGCGCTGACGACACCGACGGTCAGCGTGTGACTCAGACCAAAGGGGTTACCGATTGCGATCACCCATTCCCCGACCTCCAGCTTTGAGGAATCGGCAAAGCTGAGCTCGGGAACCCCCTCTGCCTTGACCTCGATAACCGCCACATCGGATTTTGGATCCCGGCCTGTGACTTTTGCATCGAATTCACGTCCATCCTGAAACTGCACCCGAATCTTGTCGGCATTCTCCACCACATGGTTATTGGTCAGGATGTAGGTCTTGCTGGAAAACAAACGACTTTTTTCCGAGAATACAAAACCGGAACCCTGGGCGATTGCGCGCTGCTCGCCTTGCGGTTCCCCGGAGCGCGGTGCTTGGGGAATATTGGGGAACTGATCGCCAAAAAAACGTTTCAAAAAATCATCACCGAAAGGCGAAGAAAAGGAGGACATTGCCGGCGACGAGACCTTGCTCTCCACCTGGATAAACACCACTGCCGGCGAGACCTTGCGTGACACCGATGCAAACGCCTTACCGGTCTGGCGCAGGCTTTCTACACCACCGTCATCAGCCTGAACAGGCAGCGCTATAGAAATGAATAACACCAATAACAGTGACAAATATTTTTTCATAGGTATTCTCCCGTTAAAAAAAAAGTTTGCGAATCCAAGACCCCTGCACGAACAGTGCTACTGTCTTAAATTATAATGATAAACCTAGCGTATACAGTGCCTGTTTCAGGCGCGGTGTACGGTTACCTGCTGTGTCTCGCCATGCAGAACACCGCAGGCCTTTTCCACATCCTGGCTCTCACCCTGAAAAAGCAACAAAAACTTGTCCGCTTTGATCGCCTGTTCATACTCGTTGATACTTTCCCTCGGCACACCGACAATAAAAAGTGCAGCGCCCGGCAAACTGAACCCGGCGCCGATCTCAACACCTTCCAGGCCGTGCACCATCATTTTGACGATAGGACCCGCCACGGACAAGGTGCCAAATTCAGGCTCCCAGAAAAAGGCCGAACCGGATAGCCTGTGCCACAGGTTGCTCCAGAAGGTATCCTGCCGTCCCAGAAAGTTCATACTATCCCCGACATGAAACATGCCCACCGGGTGGTCCTGACCCTGGCAGCCGCTGGCGATAACCGACACCTGCCGGGGGTCGCAACCGACCGTTTGCAATTCTGCAAGGGCCTGCTCAATGGCGGCAGGGTCTGTGTAAATCACGATACAACTGTTGGTTGTCACTATCGCTTCCCTCCAGGCAGTTCAACCCGGCGAAACATTCTGCGGATTCTCAGTCATGCGGGGCAGTGTGGTACAAGCCTATGGAAATGGCTGTCACTTAAGTGACAAACAGAGTTTAGTGAAGAATTACGGATTAACGCAGGGCGAAATTGACCCTGCCATTTTGGAAAACACCAAGGGTAATATGAAAACATATATCATAGAATCAGGACGTTTTTGTTTTCTTTTCCACGTACTGGTTCGCCTCATTGGCAAAGGTCCGCAGTTCTTCCAGTTCAGCGACCTCCAGCTGAAATTTCCGCTTATGCAGTATGCCTTGTTTGCGCCAGTGCTGAAGATGCCGGTTCACGACCTGACGCACGGAACCCACCATGCGCGCAAGACCCTCATCGTGCAAATCATGGATCAATTTAAGACGGTAGTGTCCCTCACTGGAACTCGATGGGTGTGGCACGATGTGGCGCAGTATCAGACGGGCAAGCCGCGTCATGGTATCGTACAAAACCAGATCGGTGGCCAGATCCTCCATCTGACGCATCTGCTCACCCAGGTAAGGCAGAAAATTGCGGTTGAATTCAGGATGCCGGTCGATCCAGTCCCGGGCAGCCTCTATCGGGACGGAGATCAGGGCAACGTCATCCAGCGCCACAGCAATCATTTCATGCGGTTTTGTGTTTAATAGCGTCACCATGTCAATGCCATCACCCGGCCCGAGTATAAACAGGGTGATGCTTCTGCCGGTTTGTGGATTGATGCGCATGACCTCAAGACGGCCTTCGATCAACAGAAAAAAACGCTCCTGGAAAATATCCGAGTCCAGGTGCACGCCCCGGCGCCAGGTGTCGCGCCGGAACAGCGACAACATATCATCCAGCAAACCCTCGGCAAGCCCGGCAAACAACGGTGACCGTGATAAAATGGCTTTACAGTGGTTGTAATAAACCTGATCCCTTTTCATTATGGGTATCTCCTGTTGGCTTGTATTGTCTCTGTTTGGTAAAAATAACCGCCACCCTTGCCGGCGATTCGATTAAGCTGCAATTATGCCACACCACATCGGCAGCAAAAACTTTGCAACCCTGACCAGGCTGTCACCCTTTAATCAATGCGGCCTTATTCACCCTTCCACACTATTGTGCACGAGCGGTAAAAAAAGAGGAACATGCACCTGTCACCCAGGTTACATCGTTACCCGTCCCGCTCATTTAACCTGAATCAGAATTTGATCCAGCAATACTATGGCAGGTATCTTACAGAATAATGACATTGTACGAACTGTTCAGTAACTGGCTGACACAGAGTCCCTGGCCATGTGCGGTCTTCGCCCTGCTGGTATGCCTGGAATCCAGTCCGGTCATCGGGCTGCTGATACCCGGTTTGATTCTGTTGCCGGCATTAGGTTCCCTGTCGGGTCATGGCCTGATCGATTTCTGGGATCTCTTTATGTGTGCACTGTTTGGCGCACTGATCGCTGACAGCATCGGTTACTGGCTGGGCCGGCTGGGCTACACGGAATGGCACCGCAAACTGATCTGGCCTCGTACCCATAAAGTACAGCGTCGTATCCATGCACATTTCGAACGCTATGGCCCCTATGCATTATTTACCGGCCGCATCATGTGGCTGATTCATCCCATGGTACCCATGGCCGCCGGTGCACTGGGCATGCATACCCTGACATTTTATCTTGTCGACCTCATGGCCGCCTTGCTGTGGGTATTGTTGTACCTGGGAGGCGGACACTGGCTGGGGGTGTTATGGCAGGCACTCGATTCCGGCGACCGCATCTGGCTGATCACCGGTCTGATCTTGATCCTGTCAGTGATCACCGTGATCAGCGGGTGGCTGAAACGCCGTGCCTAAAGCAGCCCCCCGTTGGTTGACTCATCTGGGAATTGGCGCCGTTGCCGGCCTCGGGGGTGGCTTTATGAGCCTGGGTGGCGGCACATTAGTGATACCGTTGCTGATGAGTTGGGCCGGATTAATGCCGCTCCAGGCGCGTGGTACTGCCATCATGGTCAGTGTGTTCTCTGCCGCCACGGGCACCATCATGTATGCCTCACGTGGACAGATCGATCTCGAAATCGTACTGTGGGTGGCACTGCCATCGTTTGTTATCACGCCGCTGGCCGCCGCCTGGTCCGAACGTCTACCGCCGAATGCGTTCAAACGGGAATTCGGTGCCGTCATCACCCTGGGTGGACTGTTGGTGATCAGCCGCGATTTCCTGCCGGTAGCCTTTACCGTCCCTCCTGACGGGTACCACGCCTACCTGCTGGGCGTGGGGGTTATCGAGGGACTGGTCGCGGGTGTTGTCGGTATCAGCGGCGGACCGATCCTGGCCCCCCTGTTCGTACTGGGTCTGGGCTTGCCGCAACAACTCGCGCAGGGCTGTTCACTGGCCGCACGTCTGCCGGCCACGCTGAGCGGCAGTTGGGAGAACTGGCGCCTGGGTAACATCTGCAAGCCAATGATTCTTCCGCTGGCAGTCGGCGCGCTGAGCGGTGCGGCGGTGGGCAGCCATCTGGCACTGGGTCTGCCGGAAGCTCATCTGCGCAGCGTGTTTGGCATTTTCCTGATTCTTCTCGGTATGCATTACCTGATACGGCATCGACGTGTTCACCATTAAGGGGCAACCGTTACCCCATGTCACCCAGGTTACATTGTTGCAGCCTGTTCTACTTTACCCTACTAGGGCCTGTTAATACTTATTGAAAAGTCGCGTTGCTGGTCCTATTAAACATTAAGGAGACCCTCTATGAATAACATAACAAAGCACACCACTAACTTTGGTACCTATACTCTGGTTGTCGGCATCCTGCTGATAATCCTGGGCATCGGGGGTTTTTTCCTTCCAGAACTCATGTCCTTGGGCGTCGAAATATTTTTTGCCTGGCTGTTGATCATTGGCGGCCTGCTCTGGGCCTTTCACACGTTTCAATATAATGCCAAAAGCGTCATGGACTGGATTAAACCGGTACTGCTGTTGATCCCCGGCGGTTTGATGCTCGTTTATCCGCTAACGGGTGTTGCGGCCATAGGCCTGTTGCTGGCTGTTTATCTTCTGCTGGATGCTTTCGGCAGCTTTCTTCTGGCGCAGACCATCTATCCTGCCAGTGGTTGGGGCTGGATGGTATTTAACGGCATTATGTCATTAGTATTGGCCTTATTATTTCTCACTGGTTGGCCAGCCACCTCCCTGTGGCTGGTTGGCATATACATCAGCATCAGTCTGTTCTTTGATGGTGCGACTTTGATTGCTATCAGTACTGCACTACGCAAGGCTCATAGATCTTAAGAAACCAATGTCAGCATCTACTTGGTCTACATGAACTGAGAATGGTATAGGTATCATCCATGTTATGGGTATTAGATTTCCCGCTGTCACCCAGGTTGCATCGTTAACCATCTGTCTGCATTAAGCTGCCTGCAACTTCTTATGCAAAAAAGGATCGGCCGTGTCAGACAACTATATCCGCTGGTTTGAAGAACTGGGTATCGGGGACATTCCGTTGGTGGGCGGCAAGAATGCCTCGCTCGGGGAAATGTATCGCAAACTGACAATAAATGGGGTCAGGGTGCCTAACGGCTTTGCCGTTACCGCGAATGCCTACCGCGACATGCTGCGCGAGGCCGGCGCCTGGGATACATTGAAATCAGCATTAGACGGTCTTGATGCAGACGACGTGGACGACCTCGCCCGCCGCGGCGCCAGGGCCCGCGCGATCATCTACAGCGCACCGTTATCTGGAAACCTGCGCGCTCAGATACTGGATGCCTATCAACAACTAAAAAAGCAGTATGGCGAGACATTGAGCGTGGCGGTACGCTCTTCCGCTACGGCCGAGGACTTGCCCAGTGCCAGCTTCGCCGGTCAGCAGGAAACCTACCTCAATATCAGTGGCGAAGAACATTTGCTTGATGCCTGCCGCCGTTGTTTCGCCTCCCTGTTTACCGACCGCGCCATTCACTACCGCATCGACAATGGCTTTGATCATTTTAAGGTGGCCCTGTCCATCGGCATCATGAAAATGGTGCGCTCGGACCTCGCCGCCAGCGGCGTGATGTTTTCACTCGATACCGAAACCGGTTTTCGCGACGTGGTATTCATTACCGGCGCCTATGGTCTGGGTGAGAACGTGGTACAAGGTACGGTGGAACCGGACGAATTCTATGTGCACAAACCGACCTTTGCTCAGGGCCATCGCAGCGTGTTGCGCCGCCACCTCGGCAGTAAAAAAATCAAGATGATCTATGCCACCGGCGGCAGCCGCGAGATGACCCGTAATGTGCCGGTCCCGGAAGCCGATCAACATCACTTTTGCATCAGCGATGAGGATATCCTCACCCTGGCCGACTACGCCATCAAGGTAGAGCAGCACTACAGCGAGCAGTCCGGACATGCCAAGCCCATGGACATGGAATGGGCCAAAGACGGCATCGATGGCGAACTCTACATGGTTCAGGCGCGTCCCGAGACGGTGGAATCGCAGAAACAGGCCAATATTCTGAAACAGTATCATCTCAAGCAAGAGAGCGAGGTGCTGGCCCGTGGTTACGCCATTGGTACGAAAATCGCGAGTGGACGGGCGCGTTACATTCACGATGTGGCCCACCTGCACGAGTATCAGCCGGGTGAGGTTCTGGTGGCCGATATCACCACACCGGACTGGGAACCGGTGATGAAAACAGCGGCTGCCATTGTCACCAACCGTGGCGGTCGCACCTGCCATGCGGCCATTGTCGCCCGCGAACTGGGTATTCCGGCCGTGGTCGGCTGCGACGAGGCCACGCACGCGATTGCCAACGGCGAGACAGTCACCGTTTCCTGCGCCGGGGGCGACGAAGGCCGCGTCTATCGTGGCGAACTTGATTACGACATCATCGAAACCGATCTCACCAACCTGCCCCGGCCGCAGACAAAGATTATGATTAACCTCGGCAACCCGGACCTGGCCTTTGCCACGTCCTTCCTGCCCAACGATGGCATCGGGCTGGCGCGCCTGGAATTCATTATCAATGAATACATCAAGGCGCACCCCATGGCGCTACTTCATCCCGAACGAATCCAGGATCAACACACACGCGCCGCCATTGAAACCCTGATCAGCGGATATGCCGATGGCGCCGATTATTTCGTGCAAAAACTTTCAGAAGGGGTTGGCACCATCGCCGCCGCCTTCTGGCCCAAACCCGTAGTGGTGCGCCTGTCCGACTTCAAGACCAATGAATACGCCACCCTGCTCGGTGGTACTGACTTCGAGCCTCAGGAAGACAACCCCATGATCGGTTTTCGTGGCGCGGCACGTTACACCCACCCGGCCTATGCCGAGGGCTTTGCCCTGGAATGCGCCGCGATGAAACGGGTGCGCGAGGATATGGGCCTGAGCAATGTCATATTGATGATCCCATTTTGCCGTCGCGTCGAAGAAGGCGAGCGGGTAATACAGGCTATGGCCGACAATGGCCTCAAACGTGGCGACAACGGCCTGGAGATCTATGTTATGTGCGAGATCCCCAACAATGTGATCCTCATCGACGAATTTGCCAAACTGTTCGACGGCTTCTCCATCGGCTCCAATGACCTCACCCAGCTTACGCTGGGCGTGGATCGTGACTCCGAGATCGTCTCCTTCGATTTCGACGAACGCGATGCCGGCGTCAAGGCCATGATACGCATGGCTGTTGAAGGCGCGCGCCGCAACCAGCGCCATGCTGGATTATGCGGCCAGGCACCCTCGGATTACCCAGAGATGGCCGAGTATCTGGTCGAGCTTGGTATCGACTCGATCAGTCTCAATCCGGACACGGTGTTGAAAACAACCCGTTATGTCGTGGAAAAAGAGAAACAATCAGAACCAGAAACGACAAAGTAAAAGTAAGAGAATGGATAACAGGATGCGGATACAAACACGATGCATTTCGCCAGACACACCTCGCTGCCTTGGTCGAATTTAAACGGCTGGCCGATTATATGTAACAACGCTATGAGCTCAGATACTGTTGTGGCAAAGAGTAATTTATCATTACTGGCTTCATTTGCAGCAGGCATCACAAGAAAAACATCTGGCGGCATTTCAACGTTGTGTCGAACGAGATAATTAAACGAAATCGACAGAAATATTCTTATTTGCAAAACATAAGCAGAAATGAATGACTTATCAAGAACCCGTTAATGAACTGACCGATGACGCTCGCGACATGCACCGCGCGATCGAATCACTAAAAGAGGAACTGGAAGCGGTCGACTGGTATCACCAGCGCATGGATCTCTGTAGAGCTAAAAAAGCAATACCGGCGCATAACCGGGTTGAAGAAAAACAACACGCCTCCATGTTACTGGAGTGGATCAGGAAAAAGGTTCCCGCGTTCTTGAAAGAATTGAAAGATTACCTGGTTACCGACAGGCCAATCGCACACGAATGATAAATCGGAAAAAAGGAGCAATAAAATGAGCATAGAAGTAAACGGTAAAATTATCGAGACCGATAGCGAAGGTTATCTTGTCAACCCGGACGAATGGAATGAAGAGGTCGCAAAGGAATTGATCCGCCGGCATGAGGCGGATGGACATAAACCCGTCACCGAAACCGGCTGGGAACTTATGACTTTCTTCCGCGCGTATTACGAGTCACACCAGACCCATCCGAGTATGCATAAACTACTCGTTGGCCGGGCAAAACTCGAGAGCAAGCACTTTTCGGATGAAGAGAACTATAAAAACTTCCTGTATGAACTGTTCCCCCATGGCCCTATACGCATGCTTTGCAAACTGGCGGGGCTTCCCAATCCAAAGGACGAGGTCGAGACTTAGTCCGGGAACTTCACTAATGAGCCTGGTATAACAATATGCAATATAAAGACTATTACAAAACCCTCGGTATTGAACGGGATGCCAGCCAGGATGAGATTAAAAAAGCCTACCGCCGCCTGGCGAGAAAGTATCATCCCGATGTAAGCAAAGAGTCCGATGCAGAGGAACGCTTTAAAGAATTGGGTGAAGCTCACGAGGTGCTTAAGGATCCAGAAAAACGGGCTGCCTACGACCAGCTGGGTAACCAGTGGCAAACGGGTGAGCAGTTCCGGCCGCCGCCCGACTGGAACGCCGGTTACGAATTCAGTGGCGGTTTTTCCGGGGCCGATGCCGCTGCCTATAGTGACTTTTTTGAATCGTTGTTTGGTGCTGCTGGTCGAACACGGGCCAGTGGTGCGGATGCTGGTTTTCATGCGCAAGGCCGGGACTCCCACGCTAAAATTCTGATCGATCTGGAAGATGCCTACCAGGGTGCAACGCGCACCCTCTCACTACGACATCCCCAACTGGACTCGAGCGGTCATGTTACATTCCACGAACGCCAGCTAAACGTCAATATTCCCAAAGGCATTTATGCCGGGCAGCATATTCGACTCAAGGGTCAGGGAGAGGCCGGCATGGGTGATGGACGAACCGGCGATCTCTACCTGGAAATCGAGTTCAATCCCCACTCCATTTATCGAGTCGAAGGCAAGGATGTCTACCTGGAATTACCGGTAACTCCCTGGGAAGCGGCACTCGGTGAACAGATCGCCGTACCGACCCCCGCTGGCAGAGTGATGATGAAAATACCGCCCGGTTCGACACAGGGCAAACAAATGCGGCTCAAAGGTAAGGGTATCCCCGCCAAAGTGCCCGGTGATTTCTATGTCGTTTTGCAGATAGCGGTGCCCCCAGCCGAAACCGACGAGGCCCGCAAAGCGTATGAAACACTGAAGCAGGTCGCAAGGTTCAATCCACGCCAGCATCTGGAGAAGCAATCATGAAGAACAATGATTCCGCACCCGCATTAAACGGTGAAGTACTGGAGGATTACTGCCTGTCGTTACAACAGCTTTGTCACAGTGCTACGGTTGAACGTGAATGGATACTGCAATTGGTCGAATACGAGGTGCTCACACCAGAAGGTGATCAAGAGCTCAACTGGCGATTCAAGGCCGAGGACCTTGCGCGGCTGCGACGGGCACAACGCCTGATGCGGGATTTTGAATTAAACCTATCGGGGCTCGCTCTGGTGATGCAGCTCCTGGATGAGCTGATGAAGCTGCGCGGGCCAGATTAAGGTTTTATGTTAATGCAGCCATTCATGGGCCAGGGTTCGGGTGATTTCCGGATAAAACTGTAATGCCATGCTGTTGTAACGACAAAGCCCTGATTCCTGAAGCAGCGACCGTTAAACAGAGACAAGGCGCCGTCAGCTACTGAAAAAGTATCACCATGCCATCCAACGCGGCAAAGCTGTCCAATCCGCCTCAACCTTTGAGCAGTGCCCTGGCGTGTTCAGTCAACGTGGTGTGAGGCCATCCTATTTGCATGGTCGGTGCGGCAGTTACCTTACCACCCAGGGCCTTGCTGATGAGCGGCTCAGCGAAACATATCCCCATGATTAGAATGCCCGCTTGTGTTGCAAAATTCACGATCCATTTGGCGTAAGCCGTTTATTACAAATGTCACCTGGGTTGCATCCCTGTATGGCCAATCCAGTATAGTTTGCGGGTAACGCCCATCAATAAGGTCTGAAGCCATGCCGATAAGTTTACCCCGCCTGTTACCCGCCGGTCTGGAAGCGCTCACCGACCTGGCGCTGGATCTGCGCTGGACCTGGAGCCACGGCGCTGATGACTTGTGGCGCATGCTCGATAAGGACGCCTGGGAGATGACTAAGAATCCCTGGGTACTCTTGCAGGATGTGCCTGATCAGCGCCTGCAGCAGCTTGCCGATGACAAGCCGTTTCGCGCAGAACTGAAACGTGTGTCTGATGAACGGGAACAGCATTTGGCAGATGTCGGCTGGTACGGACAGATGCAAGATCCGTTCAATATCGGCAAGGTGGCCTATTTCAGCATGGAATTCGGTCTCGGTGAGGCCTTGCCGATTTATGCCGGTGGTCTGGGCATTCTCGCCGGGGACTACCTCAAGACCGCCAGTGATCTCGGACTGCCAGTGGTCGGCATCGGCCTGTTGTATCAGGAAGGTTACTTTCGCCAAATGCTCGATGCCGACGGACGCCAGTTGGCGATATATCCCAACAACGAGCCCTCTTCTCTCCCCATTCAGCCGGCACGCACCGCATCGGGTGAATGGTTACACGTCTCACTGCAACTG
>JANTFY010000006.1 GCA_024763185.1 Gammaproteobacteria bacterium
CCGATACAGGTTTTTCCGGTATAACCAGGGGCCAGAGACGCCGGATCCGGCAGGCAGGCCTTGACCACTTTAAGCGGCACCACCTCCAGGCCTTCGGCGGTAGTGACGGGATGCTCGGATAACAGGCCGATATTTTTTAGCACCGTGAAACAGTTAATATAATGATCACTGAAACCCATCCAGAAACGGATGGAATTTGCATCGATGTTCTTGGACAGCGAATGCAGTTCATCATGACCGGTTAGATAAATAGTTTGTTCGCCAACAACCGGGAAAGTGTATTTTTGCTTTTCGGAATGCACCGCTTTACTCACCCACTGACGATCGATCCAGGTCCACACCTGTCCGGTAAATTCCCTGAAATTGATTTCCGGGTCAAAATTGGTGGCAAAATATTTACCATGATCACCGGCGTTGACATCCATGATATCAATGCTGTCGATCTCATCAAAATAATGTTTGACCGCATAGGCGCAATAGGCATTGACCACCCCCGGATCAAAACCCGCCCCTAAAATGGCAGTGACACCTTTTTCCTTGCAGGCATCCAGATACTTCCATTCATAATTGGCGTACCAGGGTGGATCTTCACAGATTTTATCGGGGTCTTCGTGAATGGCCGTATCGATATACGCGGACCCGGTTTTCAGGCAGGCCTGCAATACCGACATGTTGATAAAAGGCGACCCGACATTGATAACGATATCCGTTTGTGTCTCTTCAATCAGTTGACAGGTGGCGTCAATATCCATCGCATCTATCTGCCGTGAGTAAAGTCTTTTACTGCTATCCTTAAGATTTTTCTTGCGCAGCACGCTTTCGATAATCGCATCGCATTTGTCCTGGGTTCTGGAGGCAATGCAAACATCTCCAAATTCATCATTATGCTGTGCGCATTTATGAGCGACGACATTGGCAACGCCACCCGCCCCCAGTATCAGTATGTTTTTATTCATGACGACCTTTTTTCGAGTAATTATGCGTGTTCCAATAACTGCCGAGATTAAACTTGAAATCCTTGTAATCGAAGGTTTTTAGGGTTTCATGTCGACCGTCCAGACGTCTGATCAGGATGGTTGGCATTTTCAGGCCATTGAACCAATTCATCTTCACCATGGTATAACCCGCGGCGTCAGCAAAATGAATTTGATCACCCACCTTCAGCGGCTTGTGGAATTTAAAGTCTCCAAAGACATCCCCTGCCAGACAGGTTTTTCCGGCAACCTGGTAGCGGTGCCTGCCCTGCCCACTATCTTCTATTACGGCTGGCTCCCGGTAAATCAATAAATCCAGCATATGGGCTTCTATTGAACTGTCGACAATCGCGATGTCGACCTCGTTGTGAACTATGTCGAGCACGGTAGTGACCAGGCTGGCAGCACCGGTTATCGCGGTTTCTCCTGGCTCTAGATATACCTGAACGGAATAACGTTCACTGAATGTTTTCAATTTCTCGGCGAATTTATCCAGCGGGTAATCATCCAGTGTAAAATAGATGCCCCCACCCAGGCTCACCCAGTCGAGCTTGTGTAATAAATCTTGGTAAGTCTCTGCGATGTGATCGAGACTTTTGGAAAAATCATCGAAGTCTTCATTTTCACAGTTGTAATGAATCATCACGCCATTGATCAGCGGCACCGCATCCATAACCGCCGTGTAATCGGTGACACCCAGCCGCGAATTAGGACGTGCTGGATCCGCCAGATCATAGTCCGAAGAACTGATTCCGGGATTGATTCGCAAACCCAGGTCACAGGAGGAAAGGTCTTTATGAAAGGTTTTTAGCTGACTGATGGAGTTGAAGATTATTTTATTAGCGTACTGCTTCAACTCAGGGATTTCTTCCTTTGCGAAGGCCACGCTATAAGCATGCACCTCTTTACCGAATTCCTCATAACCCAGGCGGGCTTCATACAATGAACTGCTGGTCGTGCCATCCATGTAGTTGCGCATCAACTCAAAAGCGGGCCAGGTGGAAAAGCATTTTAAGGCTAGCACAGCCTTAATGCCGGCATGCTCTCTTAGCCATTGTATTTTTTCCATATTTTTAAGCAGGTGCTGTTCATCAATGACATAGCACGGGGTGTCAAAGCGCATTTCACGAATTTACGACTGCAGCCTGTAAGTTGTGTTGCATGAAAGGTGCCTGAAGTGGCAGATCAATGCCTCTCTCAAGAAAAGCGGTACGGATTTTTGTAGGTGCAAAATGTTTTTCCACCACCTTGATGGCGACATTCTGGTTTACACATTTACAGGAAAATATATCCAGATATGCATCGCGGTTATTGTCACTGAAATGACCCATAATCGCCGAGGTTTCGATCAACTGTACCAGAGAATATCCGGCAGCTTCATAGCTGTGTTCGGCAAAATGCACAATAAGCGGCTCACCATAGGCAACCATATCGATTTCTTTAACCAGTTCCTTCACGAAAGCGCTAATAGCATCTTTGGAGCAGATGTTTTCATTGCAACCCCCCAAGTCTAAAACCAGGTGCTGCCCCCATGGTTTTTGATTCGACATATTGAAAATCCTCCGTTATTATACATTTTTATGTATTCGTTTAGGCGTATATTCTACAGATTATTATTATTTTATCTATTGATTTAAAGATATTCATTTAAAGACAGAGTCAATCACGCGAACACCTGTTGAGTTATGTCAATTTATATAATGAAAACTGTGGGAGCCCGCTTAACATTGCTGTAATATTTGGTTGTAGAACTATATAAATAAAGCTTTATATCTGCATGAGTGGATATAACCGTATAAATAAACCAACAACTTCCCAAAGGACATAACCATTAATAACATCATCGAACTCATAGAGCGGCACCTATGGTGGATGTCGCTTGTATCGCTATTGATCGGCATATTCTGGGCGGATCAATCTTCAGAATTTGCCTATGCCGTCAGCAACGCCATGGAAAGCTTTATCGATGGCTATGGTTATTTTGCCCCAGTTGCCATCTATTTGATTCTGACACCTACGCTCACCAAATTGTTATCGAGCGAATCCCGCGGCAAAGGCTTCGCCAAGTACACCATTAAATGGTACGTGGTTGCCCGAATTATTGCCCTTGTCTATGGCGCACTCTGGACTGCTGTCGCCTTTGGCATGCCCCTTTATTCATCGGTTGAAGGCTTGGGGGCAGCGGCGACAGAGTCTTTGACCTCGCTGGTTTGGATGCTCACAAATAGTGTTTATTTTTATGCGATCTATGCTTCGATCATAACGGTTTTTATTGCCACTCGAAAACCCGGGCTTGCAAAAACACTGGCCAAAGGTGTCGATCTTATCGAGCACCTGGGCCAGTTTATTGTGCCCATTATTCCGTTCCTGATGATTGCAATCGGCGCGTATGTCACAATTTTACCCGAGGTGCTCGCGGAAAGCCTGGGGCCCGAAATGGAAAACGCCAGGGTAAATACCGTTTCCATACTGGGTTTACCGATCGACATCACGACCCCGCTGGGCATGATTTTACTGTATATCCTGAGTGCCTTTTTAACCGGGTTTATTAGTGGCACCTGGCATGCCGGCCTGCTGTATCTGGTCAAACGTGCAAAACCGGATTTTTCCCTCAAGGAATACTTTTCGGTTTACTGGATAAAGGTTTACCCGATGTTATGGGCGACTTCTTCCGAGGCGCTGGGCACACCGCTTAATCTGCATATGATCAAGAAATTCTGTCCGACCATTCCCGATGAAGTTCGCCAGTTTGTCGTAGGCACCGGTTCATTCCTCAATATCAATGGCACCATGATCAACGTGATACTGATGACCGGTCTGGTGGCCACCATCCTGAATGTCGATGTCTCGCTGTTACAACTGCTGCTGTGTATCCCAATCGTATTTTTAATTGGTTATGGCGTGCCGGGTATTCCTGGTGAACTGATACTTTTCGGTGGGCCAGTGGCGCTATCCATTGGCGTACCTCCCGAGCTGATGCCTATTTTCCTCGGTTTGTATATTGGCTTGCAGATAGGCCTGCCTGACTCATTTCGTACGGCAGCAAACTCCACTGATGAGTGCTTATGCGCTATCATCCTTAACAAGAGGTACTGAGGAGGGCATAAATCATGATTCAACTGGGTGGCATGATACTGGTGATGGCAGGTGTAACCGCCGCGCCTTATGTAAAAAAAGCGCTGAATAAGATTCAGACTTCGGGCAGCAAAAATGCGGGCGACAATAAGCCGGTTAAAGCTGCAGATGGGCAAATGCTCGAGAGTACCGAATCACACAGCGAATTGGCCGTGGCCGCTGAACAGGAAAGAAGCAAGTTTCGCTTTATCCTGACAACCGGCACCATGGGTCTTGCAGTGATGGCCCAAACCGGGTTCCCCTGGCTCATCCCGGTCAGCTACCTGTTAATCGGTTATTTCTCAGCCGATATCTTTAAAGAAGCCGCCAATGCCCTGTTTAAAGACAAAAAAATCAAGGTCGATATCCTCGACACCATTGTGATTCTACTGACCCTGATGTTTGGTCAAATTGGTGCCGCGGCCTTTATGGTCTGGATTCTCGACCTGGCAGACATGCTGCTGCAAAAAACCACTAAAAAATCACAAAAATATTTAACCGATATTTTCGGCGAACAGCCCCGTTATGCGTGGTTATTAATCGATGGATCAGAAGTACACACCGAGGTAAAAGACTTGAAAAAGGGTGATGTGATCGTGGTGGGCACGGGGGAATCGATCCCGGTTGATGGCGTCATCATCGACGGTGGCGCGATGATTGACCAGCAAAGCCTGACCGGTGAATCCACGCCCGCTGATAAACAGGAAAATGACCATGTATTCGCATCGACCGTCATCGTCGCGGGCAAGGTCACCGTTAAAGTCGAAGAAACCGGTAAAAACACACTGGCATCCCAGGTCATTTCAATTATTAATGAAGCATCAGGCTACGATGTCAGGCTGCAGTCTGTGGGCGAAAAAATGGCGGATAAAATGGTTATTCCCACACTGGGCCTCGGTGCCATGGGGTATGCTACAGCGGGTTCGGGGGCCCTGCTGGCCATCATAAATGCTGATTATGGTACGGGTATTCGGGTAGCCGCACCCATAGCATTACTGGCCTCTTTGGGCAATGCAGCAAAAAATGGCATCCTGATAAAACACAGTGAAGTGGTAGAAAAACTTAAAGACATTGATGTTGTTTTATTCGATAAGACAGGGACGTTAACCCGTGAAGTGCCAACCGTTTCCAGAATCGTCACAGCGGATGACACTTACAATGAAGATGAAATCCTATTTTACACGGCTACCGCTGAACAAAAATTTGACCACCCCATTGCAGCCGCTATTTTACAAAAAGCGCAGGACCAGAATATCGAGCTGGGCAAGTATGACGATTCCGAGTATGACGTTGGTTTAGGCATCAATGTAAAAATAGGAGAGCACTGGATCAAGGTGGGCAGCGGCCGTTATATGGAGCGCGAGGGCATTGAGATCCCATCTGTAATTAATTCGGCATTAGATGAAGCCGGTGAACGTGGACTATCCGCTATCTTGACCGCAATCAATAATAAAGTAGCCGGCATGATTGAACTAAAATCCACAATAAGGGATGAAGCTGCTGATGTTATTGCTGATTTAAGAGCCAATGGTATTAAAGAGATCGTACTTATTTCAGGCGACCATGAAGCCCCCACCAAGGAGCTCTCACGACAGTTGAATATTGACCGCTATTTTGCCGGTGTACTGCCCAATGAAAAAGCGGATTACGTGAAATTACTGCAGGATGAGGGTAAGAAAGTGATGATGGTCGGCGACGGCATCAATGATTCTGCCGCGCTTTCGCACGCCGAAATCGGGGTCTCGTTGAAAGGCGCGTCAACCATCGCGGTGGATGTTGCCGACGTGATTTTCATGGATGGAACCCTGACCAAATTCCATTACCTGTTTGAAGTCGCTGAAACCCTGCAGAAAAATGTTAAGCGCAGCTTCCTTCTGGTAGCCATTCCCAATACGGTCTGTATTGCCGGTGCATTCATGGGAATTTTTGGATTAAAAGCATCCCTGGTACTTAACAATGGTTTCAACTTGATTGCCGCCGCCAATGGTATGCTGCCTTATACCGAAACCAGTGAAAGGCCCGAACAAAAATCTGAAGAGAGCAACGAAGATATCGTCGCGAGCGATAAAGCAAGCAAGAAAAAGAAAGAAAAGAAGAAGAAAAAGGACGCTTTACAAGAGGTCGCCTAAACGGTATTTACCCAGGCCTGACATGTCAGCCATGTATACCTCCGGCAAAACCGGTGGTATACATGGCATTTAAAGCGTATTACTCAAGATCCTTTTCAAGCTTTTCAACACCCATATCCCAAAAATATTTAACGCCAATACCAACCACTAGGGCGGTACCGCCCATGATCAGCAGGCCATGCCCTAAAATACCCGATGCAGCGGCCCCAATGCCCGTTGCAACGCCTGTGCCTACTGCCTCCTTGCCGACAGCAATACCTGCATCTTTTGGCTCGATCTCGCCGTTTTTGTATTTTTTAAAATTTGCGGCACCTGAGCTGATCGCTCCCACGAATCCGCCGACAACACTCGTTCCTGAAAATGATGATGTTATAAAATATCCGAACATGATATGACTCCTCCCAAATTTAGGTTTAAATCAGTGATCTGCACCTGACTATTTCAAATGACTTCAACAAGGTAAAACCTGATTAAAGTACAAAAAATATAAAACCCATTCCCATGGATGTCAATAATTCCAATTTCTCCGGGCGCACGCTTTGAAGGTTAATTTCTCCGTGTAATACAGGATATCCATTCTCGCTTTGTGAGAAATAACCAGGAGCAGTTATAATCGGGTTATATACAATAATAGTCAGTACCTGATATGGAGCAGGCCATAAAAATGATGAATCTTGACGATAACTTCGTTCGCGACTGCGTAGCTGAAAAATGCCCGGATTGATGCCCATACCGGTACCGGGATTGATTATCAGGCTTACCAGTTACCTGTTCTCTTCTACCGTAAAAAAATTCTATCCTCGGGAAAAACTTGCCGAGATGATCAAGGTCGAGTTCAGCAAAGAGCCATCCGCTATAAAAATAAATTGCTTTGAGTTACCGGATATAAGCGCATGGCTGGTCTTTACCAATACTTCCCCTTTTCATGTCACCCTCTTTGAACTTGAGGCTGAACTGTATATGCCTGACCGGGTAGCTAATCTTGTCAAGATCTGTAACCTTGAATTGGCACCTTCAGTTGAGGAGCGGTTATTTATCCAAACCGATTTAACCGAAAAGCAGGTGGAATACATTGAAAAACATAAAAGCATTCAGGACCCTTTTTTAAATATCAATGCAATGCTGAATTGCAGACTGTCGTCATTTGACATCAATGATCGCGAAATTCCAGCCACAAATATTGAATTTATAAGCTGTTAAATGACCCCGGAATGATATTCGTCTCTTTATCCTTAGCTTTCCTTGACAAGATTGAAAGCCAGCTTTAAGCAGGCTGTTTATGGTAACATGGATAAGAGAGCAGGTTTATTCTATGTAATCTTAGCAACCGGTTATAATCATGTCTTCCGGCCACGACCATTCTATTAAAAATTACAATAGTGCCTTCACCATTGGTGTAGCGCTGAATATTTCATTCGTCATTATTGAAGCTGTTTATGGAGTCATTTCAGGGTCGCTGGCGTTAATTGCAGATGCCGGTCATAACCTCAGCGATGTGCTGGGGTTATTGCTTGCCTGGGGCGCTATCTGGCTGGCTGCCAGGGCGGCAACGGATCAAAGAACCTACGGCTTTCGTAAAGCCACCATCCTCGCATCACTGGGTAGCGCGCTACTTCTACTGTTATCTCTGGGCGCGATCAGCTGGGAGGCAATTGGTCGCTTTTCAGACCCTCAGCCCGTTCACGGCATGACCGTTATCATCGTTGCCGGTATCGGTGTTGTGATCAATACCGTTACGGCGATGTTATTCATATCCGGGCAGAAGGATGACCTGAATATCAAGGGTGCCTATCTGCACATGGCGGCCGATGCGGCTGTATCTCTGGGCGTTGTAATTGCTGGGGCCATTGGCATGTTTACCGGCTGGCTGCTGGTTGACCCTATCACCAGTCTTCTTATTGTCGTAATCATCTTTATCGGCACCTGGTCACTGTTAAAAGACTCTATGAACCTGGCACTGGATTCCGTGCCCAAAGGTATAAACGTTGCAGAAATCAGAGCCTATCTAGGCGATCTACCACAGGTTTCACAGCTACACGACCTGCATGTGTGGGCACTCAGTACCACCGAGGTTGCGTTGTCTGTTCATTTGATCATCACTGAAAGTGAACAGTTACCGGCTAATTTTCTGACACGTATTCAGCAACAGTTACACGATGAACATGGTATAGAGCACACAACCATACAGCTGGAAAAAGAAGGTGACGAACAGTGCCTGTTAAACGGATAAGTCCTAGCCTTCAATTCACTCCAGGGATACAGGTTTCATGTTGAGACGGGAAGCGGGTAACTAAAATGCTGCTTAACAGCAAAAACACACCATTTCAGGCGCGGGTTGCTCTTTGACAGCAGTCAGTTCGCCCAGCACTTCCTTGAGCGCCTGTTTGAAGCTTTCTATCTGTTCGGGCGTGTTGAACAGTCCCGTCGATACCCGGATACAGTATTGCTGCTCGACGGGTGCCTGCTTGCAACTGTTAGGATCACCGGGATCATGCTCCTGGGTAAAACACAGCGGAGAAGTCACGGTTGGAAAAGCAATATAACGCACTTGTATCCCTTTTTTTTGCAGCTGCTCATTGACGAACATGACCATTTTCTTGTTACTGTAACATTGCTGCGGATTATTCCAGTCAAAAGGAAAAAAGGACACCAGCCCTGAGCGCAAGTCCTCTTCAGAAGGCGATATCATGGAGTTTGTAGATTTTGAAATAATGAAATCGCGCACCGAGGTTGACAGATTGAGTATGTACTCTTCTATCGCCTTCTGTCCTCCTATATCCTGGTAAAACTGCAACAGCTTCAACAGCGCATTATAGGAAGGTGTATTCTGGCAGCCTCTTACCTGCAGGGCCTCGGCAATTGACTTGTTTGTTCCCGGATAGTCAGCACACATGTACTCCCCCATTTTTTGCGACAACGTGGGGTAAAACTCGGGCGGACTCAAATACGGATCCCGAATATAGAGCATGCCTGTACCGGGCGGGCCATTCATCCATTTATGGGTGGGTGCAGCATAAAAATCACAATTGTCCACGCGGTTTTCAGGTTTGTTAACATCTACCATTCCGACCGCCTGTGCGCCATCTATGATGATATAGTCGATATCCAATTCATTCGCCCTGCGTTGCAGTTTATCCAGTGGCAGGCGCACGCCATTCGTACTGTAGACATGAGAAACACAGAGCGCTTTGGCGGATTGCAGCTGTGGAACCCGCGGAAACAGATGATCCAGCAATTCATCCGGCGTCATACTATTCAGGGTTTTATGGTCCGGAAAAGACCGTACATTTACATTTATGCCCTGCCTTTGTTTCAGCATCCATAGCGGTGAGATGATCGCCGGATGCTCGTGATCCGTCGTGATCACGCGATCTCCCTGCTTGAAATTAAGGCCGGTCAGCACCATGGCAAGCCCCATGGTAGTATTATTGGTTAGGCAGATATTACTCGAACCTACATCGAGAAATTCGGCGATCTTCTTGCGGGTATTTAACTGTTGTTTGCCCAGCAACAGGTCGGTTTCGTAGGAAGCTGTTGGATTGGTGTTCCAATTGGAAAGGCCTGTCTTATAAGAATCGACCACGCAGTCAGGCATGGACCCTTCCGTTCCATTGTTCAGGTAGATGATATCCTCGGCAAGCTGGTTAAATTTTGTGTCACTTTTAAAAAACCACTTGCGGATCTGTTTTGCCTGAAACATTCTGCGCCTCTCTTTTTACCGTACCAACAGTGAAATCACTGATATCGAAGCACTGCAATATTAACATGAGACAACCTAATTAGTTAATTTACATTAATATTTTGACCTTAATCGATTGTCATCGTTCTACCCGGAATCGCCCTATAATACCTGCCGTTCTGATGTCGGGGAATCCAGGCGAATCCTAATTTTCAAGCTGATTATTGCCTGAAAGGCTGCAATAACTTTCCACAAACTTTATGCCGTTTAGTCCACCCTCTAGCCAGAGGGTATCCAGAAAATTTTATGCCACTCCTGATTTAATCAGCCAGCAGTTAATATGACTCCAACCCGGCTTGTAACGGACGATATTTAATATATACAATTTGACGTATACAGTTGTCTACTGAATAATACTGCTTCCTGGAGAGTGTATGAAAATAGTCACATTACTTGCGCAAAAAGGCGGAACAGGGAAATCAACCCTGTCTATTCATTTGGCCGTGCTGGCTGCGGCCAGCAACCTGAAAGTGGTCATAGCTGACATTGATCCACAGCAAAGTACAACTTTCTGGAACGAAAGGAGGGCAAGCGATGCACCTGACGTGATTCCCATGAAGGCTAACACGCTGAAAAAACACATTGCCGAGCTGAAACGGCAAGGCGTTGATCTTTTAGTGATTGATACCGCCCCCCACTCTTTCGAGGATTCTGTTATTGCAGCCCAACTGGCAGATTTTATTCTTATTCCCACCCGCCCCGCTATTCTCGACCTTCAGGCCATTGGCTTTTCCGTAGAAATTGTTAAAAACATTGATGGAAAAGCGGCCATTGTGTTAAATGGCTGCCCGTTTCCAGGAAAAAACGGCGAAAGGGCTATTGTCAGTGAAGCACGGGAAGCCCTGGCAGGTTATGGCTTACCCGTTTCACCTGCAGCCGTATCCCTTCGTGCTGCCCTGAGTCATTCCCTCATTAACGGGGAGGCAGTAACGGAATTTGACAGTAACAGTAAGGCAGCCGATGAGATACGCGGATTGATGAACTGGATTAACCAGGAGGCAAACCTATGGTGAAGAGAGCAAAACTGACCCTTGATCTCAACGAAACGAAGGATCGTATTAAGAATGAGGATATTTCAGAATCGGTATCGACAGAACAACCCGACGCCCCTGATAAACAGAAAAGCATTGGCAAGTTATTGTTCGTGGCAGGACTGGCGATAGCGTCCATGATCATCTTCAGACAGAGAATTTTTTAGCCCTGAAGTCCTGTTTCTCAAGAGCGCTACACCCATAATGATCAAATCACTTCCTTACAGGTAAGTGCCCTTGCTCCAGCCTTCAGCGGCAATTATACAAAACCAGATATAGCTATTGACCCTCTTAAACCAGGGCAAATAACGACGCCGCCAAAATCAATAACGGTGCGCCAGGCACGACAGGCAGGATAACAAAGAGCACACCCAGAACAAATGTCGCCCAGGCTAAAACACGTATTAATGTTTTTTTCATGTCATTTTCTCCAGCAGGAGGACGATTGTAAGAATATCATCTCCTAGAATATCCGATTCTGTCAATTAATATTGCCAACAGTCAATGGCTACATAACGCCTAAAATCAAACATGACTTCCCTGCCCTTCAGCTACAGCTTTAAGACGCTTTTTGAATTTACCGGCCTGAAGTTGGCTAAAACCACTCTTTTCTACCCATGTTTTCTTTCAAATGACTATGGCTCTTTAACAAACATGGGCACCCAATTTAATAAGCTAATCATTTCTGGACCAAGCCGGAATTTATTCCATTCACCATCCTGATAAATGATTTTTATTACCTGCATGGTATATTTCTCCAGGGATTTCAGATCAGGTTTCAACAATGGAGTCTTTATCACCCTATATATCAAGGGTATAGTTTACCGATTTCTGCCAAGAAAATTCGCCAACCCCGAGGGATAATCATGACCAGCCTGAATGACGATAAGGAAAAACTAAAAACGATTCGTGAGCAAATGCCATCGACAACAGCTGTTCGCTACCTGAATACCGGCACCAACGGGCCGTTGCCAAAGAAAGCGGCAGACGCCATCAGATCAGTGGCGGAAAAAGAATATCTACAAGGCAGGTACCTGCCATTTATCGAAGAGCTTTATGCTGAGATGGACAAGACCAGAAACCTTCTGGCCAGCATAGTCGGCGCATCCTATGATGAAATTGCCCTGACCCATAGCACCACCGAGGCCCTGAATATCGTTCTGTGGGGGCTTAACTGGCAACCCGGTGATGAAGTGGTGACCACTAGCCTGGAGCACGTCGCAGGCGTGGAACCCCTGGCGTTGATCAAATCCCGCTATGGCATCTCTGTCAAATACGTTCATGTAAAATACGGCGACCAATACGACGAGGAGGAGTTTGTTTCCGCCGTGGAAAAGGCTATTACTCCCCGTACCCGGCTATTTCTCGTTTCTCATGTGTCAACTTCCACCGGCATTACCTTTCCTATCAAAAAACTGGTTGAAATCTGCCATGCGCATAATGTGTACGTTTTAGTGGACGGTGCACAATCAGTGGGTGCAATCCCAGTCAATATGCATGAACTCGGCGTTGATTTCTATGTAAATGCCGGGCGCAAATGGCTGTTGGGTCCGGAAGGGATAGGCGTTTTATATGTGGCCAAGGACCGTATTTCGGAGGTAGACCCTACCTTTATAAGTCCCACCTCTGTCAACAAGCGATCTGACCTGGATATGGTATCACCTTATGTCATCCCGGCACCATTTGCTGCCCGTTACCAACTGGCCACGGCGATGTACATGCCCACACTAATGGGCTTTCAAAAATCTCTCGAATATCTCGTTGAAGATGTGGGCATGGAATGGATCTTCACGCGTATCAAAGGCCTGGCCCGGCATATGCAAGCGTTGCTCAGGGAGATACCGGGTGTCGAGGTGGTTACCCCTTTGGGAAAAGAAGCCGGCCTGGTCGGATTCCTTGTCGAGGGCTGGGACCCGGATGATCTTTGCGCCCGTCTCAATGAGAGAAAATTCATGATTCGGCCCGAGCCAAAACACCAGCTGCCGGCACCGGCCCGTATATCAACCGGTTTTTACAATACCGTTGAAGAACTCGATCAACTCGCTGAATGTATACGTGAAATCATTCGCTGACAGTAGAAGTTAACAACAACTGGCTCTGTGTCCATTCTATTCCAGTGTGGAACGGTTCATTTTAAAAAATATTGAATATTTTAATGTCACTGCCCGACTATTTCATCGAGCGAAATCAACTGGAGGAACGGCTACTGCACAATAACGATAATCTTGTTATTGTTGATTTAAGCTCAGCTGAACAGTATGAAAAAGTCCACAAACCCGATGCGCACTCTATTCGTTATTCCGATATTCTAAAAAGTAGATAAACCGGTATAGGGGCCACTACCGGGTGATAAAGATTTTTTCAGCATTACTATCCAGTCCGGGCATTACTAAGAATACTCTTGTGGTCGCTTACGACGATGTAAGCTGTGGCTGCGCTGCTCGATTTGTATGGACATTGCACGTATTCGGCCACGAAAAAGCAGTGGTACTTAATGGGGGCTTGCATAGCTGGAAGAATGAAGGACATCGATGAATCAACCAACCCCATCACCGTTCTTCCGACACCTGGCTGAAATTAAAGCATTTGGGGTATACGAATGTTCCAGGGTATCCCGGATCCTGGTCCGAATGGGAACCATCCTCAAACCCCTGTCGAAGAGCACAGTGTTGGGAGAAAGCTTATAACCCACAACCCTTGACCTGGGACCTGGCGGGTTTCAGTTTAAAAACTTCGGCTAATCCCGATCAAAAAACACCTTAGCTTTATCAAGATCATAGGACCAGGGCAGGTCGCTGTTCTTCCAGCCATTGACTACCCGATGGCCCTGATGCGGTCCACTTTCGGCCTTATCGCCTTCAAATCCATCAATGATGTTATACACATGTTCGTAACCCAGTTTGGCCAGATGATCAACCGTCCAGGCACTCCAGAATCCTGCGCGACATAACAAAACGATGGGAGTTTGCTTATTAAATCCCTTCTGCTCCACGAAATTCTCAATTTGCTGTATAGCCTGGTCATTTTCAACCAGCTTCCAGTTCTTGTTCTGGTCATCCCATTGTTGCCAGTCTGCGGACTTGTACGGGATATTCACATCGATCAATGTCGGTGCGCCCACACAGGCCAGTTCTTCGGGAGAGCGAAGATCAATAAACAGCACATCCGGCGACTGCTCATTGATGAATTTATAAGCTTCAGTTGCAGTGAGGTAAAGCTCCAGTCTTGTCATTTTGCCTATAGGGACTTCCATAAGGTATTTACCAGTCAATAATAGTGTTAAAAAGTATAACCCAGCGTTGTTTTAAAAGTTATTGAACCTCTGATTAATGTTTTCTTGCTAGCAATTATGCCTATAGATATCTAAATCATAAAAGGATGCAGACAGGGCCGTAATGCTGTTAAGAAAAAGTCCGGTCGGAATGGCAACCTGTTTGAGATCATAACCAAACCAGGTAAAAAGCGGGATGTATAACATTGCGCCGCCCAGACCCAACGTGGAAAACAAAAAAGCTAAAACAAATATAAGCGATGTAAGTATTTAGCTGCGGGCATAAAGAGTATTAACAAAACCCGCCGTGTAAAGCTTACCGGTTTTCATGGCGATTCGTGACCGTTACTCCATCATTTTCGTCTGCTCACAGCATGATTTCCCTTTCCCTTTGGGCTCACTACTCTTTTTGCATTGTGCTTGATGACGTCCTTTCCCATACGTTTAAAAGTTTTGCTGTAAATTTTTTTGATCCTTTTGTTTTAAGGCAGACAACTAAAACAATGAGCTAAAAAAAGTTCGTCTGTAAAACGATACTTGCTTACCGGAGTATCAACGACTGCTGGCTTGAAGCCAGTGCTTTGTATCTTGGGCTGAAAGTCAGTCATTGACGCTAATGCCTTTTTCTCGTCATTCCCGCGCAGGCGGGAATCCAGTGCAGACAATACACATAGAGCCTGCCTATGCTTCATTGCTAATAGTTACCGGCTTTCGCCGGTATGACAAACAGCCGGATGAAGCCGGAGGGTTTACAGAGATCCCCTATAAAGACCTTAAACCCAATTGCATACTGTCAATTAAGATCAGAAATGAAGCCCGAATAGGCATCAGCCACTTTGTAGATTTTCAGCCTGATTTCTAATAAATTCAACCATCGATTCCGTGCTAAAAGCACCTGGCTTAAGGGCTTTGACATCGGCAACCGCCTGGTCCCAGCCCCGTCCCAGTTCCAATAGCAACATGGCCGCACCTATACCGGTTCTGCCTGTCCCACCCTTGCAGTGAATCGCGACCTTATCACCCTGGTTTATCGCACCCAACAGGCTTCCTTTAAATTCGGGCCATTTGGCCAGGGTTTCTTCAGCAGGCACCTGAAAATCTTCCGTTTCCAAATCGAACCACTGAATATTATTCTGTTGACAGGTGTCAGGTATGCTCTCCGCACCCAGGCTTTTCATTTCATCCTGGGAAATCATGCACAGCATCGCGGTGACACCCTGTTCCTTTAACTGGCTGATCGTCGTTTCAACATCGACACCCTTGGTGCCCGGGCAAGGCGTCATAATTAATCCTGCGCCATTGTCGGTCACCGGCATAAACCACGTGGGGTGTTCAACAGTCATATTATTTAAATATTGTTATTTGGAGAGAGACATGGACAGGTATTAATTAAGTGATATCAGGCTGTCACTCATGCTATCCGGGTAATCCGTTCCCAGCAGGGTCAGAAAACTTGCCGCAACATTGGTTAATACGCCTTCTTTTTGCTGCCACTGTACGGCTTTTCCATCACAGGGAATAGCCAGCATGGGTACATGATTGCTGGAATGCGAACCCATTGGGCGACCCTGGTTATCGACCATGACATCAGCATTACCATGATCGGCTGTAATCAACAATTGCCAGCCATGTTCTTTGGCCGAAGCCACCACTTGCCTGACCAGATCATCTACCGCCGAAGCCGCAGTCTTGGCAGCGTCCAGACTACCCTGATGCCCGACCTGGTCCAGGTTGGGGACATTGACAATCAACACCTGACCGTTGGTTTCATCTTCCATGATTTGAAGCATTGCATCACCCAGCTGGTTAATCGACATCAGCGGGTTACCGAGGATTTCAGCATCCGGAACGGTCGGTATTTCAACGCCTTTGGCACTGTCATCCGCCTGCATGCCGTTGATAAAGTAAGTCACGTGCGGAAACTTACACTGTTCCGACAAGCGGGTGGTTTTGAACCCTTGCTGCCTCAACACATCGATCAAGCCTCCGTTGATGGGCAGGGTTGGGAAAAAAACATCTTCTATGGGTGTGGCTTCATGCTTTAACTCAACCATTGCGATAACATGACATTCTTCGTTCATGACTTTCGCCAGTTGTGAAATACGATCTGCACGATGATTCGTCAGTATGAGTGTTTCCCCGGCAGCAACAGGCTTTCCAGCGGGCAGCCAGCGATGTGGAAAATCAGCTTCAGAAGGGGAATTTTTCAGGTGCTGTTCAAGCTCTTCAGGTTTAAATTCGCCACTATCCAGGCGCCCCATCAACGCATCACGGCAGTATTCGGTCAACTCCCAATTTTCGGCACGATCGGCTGACCATTTACGCCCCATTACCGAAGCCAGTTGAATCTTGTCACTACCATTGTCTTTTATGGCCTGCTTCAGTTCCTCAAGGATTTGCGGGGCCGTACCTGCCTGGCTGTCAGTTCCATCGAGAAACGCATGAATATAAACCGCCGGAAATCCTTTCTTTAATCCCAGGTCCGCAGCCATGATCAGGGTCTCCCAATGGGCATGCACACCGGCATCAGAAAGTATGCCTGCAACATGCAGGGGTTTGGAGAAATCACTGTTGTTCCAGGCGGAACTCTGCTCCCAGCTGCCGTCGTTATAGCCCAGCCGTATTCGGGCCAGAGTGCTCAGCAGCATTCTACCCGCGCCAATCGTAAGATGGCCCACTTCAGAATTTCCAGCCTTGCCTTCATCCAAACCTACGGGTGTTCCCGAAGCATGCAGGCTGGCATAACCGAATTGTCCCATTAGAGAATGCACATAGGGCATATTGCTCGCGGTTGTTGCACTGCTCGCCGGGTCGTCATTCAACCCCATACCATCCAGTATCAACAACACGGCTTTGGAAGGATTTTCAGAAGTCATTATATTATCTCAATCAATACCAGTGTCTCGCATAATATCACTGTTAAACGCCGGTTTCCTGCATAATGAATTCACGGCTCTGCGGGCTGGCCGGGCTCTGGAAGAATTCATCCGAGGCGGAAAATTCGCACAGGCAACCCTTGTCTCCCTGGTTATGAAACATGGCACAGTAATCACTGACACGTCTGGCCTGGCCCAGGCTATGCGTTACCAGCAAGACCAGCTTGGTTTGTCCCAGACCGCTGATTATTTTTTCAATCTTTTCCGTGGACACAGGATCCAGAGCGGAAGTCGGTTCGTCAAACAGGAAGATATTGGAATCCTTTAATAAACCCATTGCTATCGACAGGCGTTGTTGCTGTCCGCCGGAAAGGCGTTGCGCGCGTTGCTTGGCCCAGTCCTCGTCCAGTTCATGCAACAAGCCGACCTGCTCAAGAGCATACTTCATCATATCGCGCCATTCCTTGCGCTCGACCTTTCGCTTTCGCAGTGGCACCTTCAGGTTGTCCCAGATCGAGCAGGGAAAAACGGTCGGTTTTTGCCATACCATGGCGAAATGGGAACAGATACTTTCACATTCGTTATTGGTATCAATACAGGTTATATCGACTTGGCCGTCATGCACCAGATTCTCATCCTGAAGCTCTGACAGTGCCTTGAGCAAGGTACTTTTACCCGAGCCTGATGGCCCCATAATGGCGACCACGCCGGTTTTAGGCAGGCGTAAATGATCAACCGTCAGGATGGTTTTTTTCTTCGCATGAATGCTCAGGTTACGAATGGTCATGCCACAACAGGAAGGCTCTTCGAACAATAATTGAACATGTTCTTTCTTGAAAGGCTGGTCGGTTGTAGTTACTGAAAGTGCGGCAGTCATAATTTCAATCCTCCGAAAGGTAACGGTGTGCCAATCTTGGTCCAATAAAAAGAAACAGCAAAAAGATTATTAAAAGAAGCGACAGGCTTCGTGCTTCAGGCATGCCTCCTGGTATGTCCATGGCCAGCAGGTAAATATGAAAATTAATCAGTCTGACCGAATCCATAATGGATTCGGGAAAGGAAGTCAGCGCACCACAGGTCAACATCACGGCTGCGGTATCACCCAGCGAGGTGGCCCAACCGAGGATCAGCGCATCAAGTATCTTGCCTTTCTGATAAGCGGGAGACAGGCGAAAAAGGAATTCCAGTGGACCAACGCCGAAAGATTTTGCCGCCATGCCATAGCGCTCGTTGAACGGCCTGAGCATCTGGGAAAACGCGGTTACCAGGGTGGGATAAAGCAACAAAATCAGGGTCAGCATGGCAGACAGCATCGACCAGCCAAAGCCCAGTGCATTAACGAATAAAAGAAAACCTATAATACCCAGTATGATCGATGGCATGCCGGCCAGGATATATACCGATACAGCGGTCAATGATTGCAGCCAGCGCGGCAGTTGGATAATGCCGGCCATAACGCCCGCCACCAGGTATGCCGGTAGTGCGGCAATCAACACCGCACCCACCGTGGTAATGATGGTACCGACGATAATACCCAGGGTGGTATGTTCGAATTGCAGGGGTTTGATGAAGGTGGCAATGATGCTCACAGTGAGCAGCAGGTATAACCACAGAATCCAGCGTTGCCTGGCAAGTTTAAACATGGATCAACCTCTTGTACTGTACCAGCAGCACGGTCATGATCAGCACGATGGCCAGGCTGGCCATGGCGAACAAGGCAGTTTCATGCATGCCCCCGGCATAAGACATTTCCAGCGCAATGTTTGACGTCAGCGTACGAAAACTTTGCAGAAAATTACCCGGTATCTGCAAGCTGTTGCCTGAAAGCATCAATACCACCATGGTCTCACCAAAGATGCGGCAAAAGATATAATTGATGGTACCGATGACGGCCGTGGGCTGGCTTTTGATGAATAACTCTGAGCGACTCAGGGTAGACATCTGAAAGCTGTTTTCGAGTCCCTGAAACTGGTCCAGGTGGATCAGGTAGCTGCGGTAAAACAACAGGGTGCAGGTAGGTGTGATAAAAATGGTCAGGCCGATGGCGGCGGCCAGCAGCGAGTAGCCATTGCCACCAAAAGTCTCGCGCACCAGCGGTATAATTTCGATAATGGCCCAGACGCCGATGATGACCGAAGGCAGGGAAATCCACACCTCCAGGACCGCAACGGTAACCGGATTGAGCCAGCTCTTGCGGTTATCAACCAGTTGCAGGCTGAGTACCCAGCCGGCTAACAGTGACAGGGGGAGTGTGACCAGCACCAGCAGTAAACTACCGGTTAAAGGGACGAGCATCCCAAAATAATCTTCGTCAGGATACCAGTCGAGAGATACCCAGTTGGATAACGGGATTTCAATAAAAAAATCAATGGAGCTGACAAGAGGAAATGCCAGCATAAAAACCAGTATCAGCACCAGCAATAAAACAATGAACTTCATGCCCGAAATATTCTCTTTTGCTGTCTTTAAAAAAGTTCTGGCTAGCCTGGGTTTTTTATGGCCTAAGTCGCCGCAAACCTTAATACTTTCAAGTATCTCCGTCATAAAAACCCATACAAACCGAACTTTAGAAAAATAAAAATAGCTCTTAGTCAACGAAGCGCCTGGCCGTGAAAGAACACCCGTTGCTCCACGTTCAGACGCTTACATGGCAGACCAGCAAGCAGACCTTAACGATCTGCCTGCCAGGTTACACTTACAAAGTAGGTTGAACCCCGCCATCCAGAAAAACCTGGCGCGCTTCATCCGTGCTCAGGATTTTGCGTAGGCGATCTGCCAGGTCCGCGTTTTTTTGCGTATACACCAGATTCAGTCCACGCTGCAGTGTGTATGATCCATTGTTGACATTCTCCGGGGTGCCGGCGACACCATCCAGCGTCAACATCTTGATCGGTTCGCCTTGCTTGATGGCTGCTTCGACAGCCGAATAAGAAAGGTAAGCGATAGCGTGAGGGTCTCCAGCCACCGTGGTGATTGCCTGGCCGTTGGGGCCGATAATAACCAGGTCTCTGGAAATGGGATGTCCGTCCTTTTTGCCCAGGTGAAAATAGTGATCAAAGATGGTCTTGGTACCGCGGCCTGCTTCCTTGGCGATGGCGTTAAGCTTGTAGCCATGCAGTGACTTGGTTTTGCCGGTATACAGATCAAGCACCTCTTCATGAGTGATATTATCGAATGGCGCATCCTTGTGGGTCAGCATCACCAGCCAGTCACGCGAGACGACAATTTTCTTGACGAACGGCTCTTCCTTCTTCTTCAGTTCGCGCGACATCATGCCAAAATTGGCAATGCCCATCTTTGCCGCCTTGAATCCCGCCGACGAGCCTCCGGCCTGAACCTTGGAATCAATGCCATGTTTTTTAAAGACGGGCCCCATCTTTTCCATGAACGGGAATACGGTTGTGCTGCCGGCAAATATGACTGATTCACCTGCATTGGCGGAAAATACGGTAAACAGGGATAAAAATAATAGTGCAAACGAGCGCATATACCCTCCTATAGGTATAAAAAACATATAATGATTGGGTCTCATAAGGATATTAATTTCCTTTTAAAGACTGTATTTATAAACAGCTATGAAGCTTATTAACTGCCTTTCATTATTAATTTACAGCAAAAAGTATCCATTTTCCCTAATCTGGATTAATAAAATTAAATAACCCTTGTTCTATTGGATTTCAGCACCTAACAAACCCATGATTAATGGCTTTTACAAAAACATCGTAGGTGCCGTATTTGAAAAATATTTCAGGCTTTCAAGCCCTGCTTATAATCCCTTGAAAACCTATATCTTGCTTACTACGGATTGACGCCTGCAAGTGGCCGTGCGTTATCAAGCGGGTAGCCCGATTGTTACCACTTGATGAACAACCGGCCAAATACCAGGGAGCTGACGCGGATACTCATGGCACGCAAGCTGGTGTGCTTTCTGATCAGAGGAATATCTGGCTACGCGCGTCATTCAGGTACGGATTTTTTACCACCGTATTTTTCATGAAATAGTTTGGCTGTCGAAGCCCTAAGCCGGCGGGCACTCGTCTCCTTCCGCGAGACGAATAAGCTGGTTGTACTTGGCAATTCGATCACCCCGCCTGGGTCCACCGACCTTGATCAATTCCGCGCCCACAGCCACTGCGAGATCAGCCATGGCGGTATCTTCCGTTTCCTTGGATCGGTGGGACACGATCAGCTTCATACCCGCCTTACGCGCTGCAATCGCGGCGTCTAGGGTGCCGCTGACCGTGCCGACCTGGTTCATCTTTAACAGGATCCCGGACGCCAGCCCCGGATCGATATTCTTTACGTTGGTGGCAAACAGGTCATCACCGACGATTATGGTTGAAGACGGTGCGTATTCGGTCAATGCCCGCCAGGGTGCTTCATCGTCCGGACCAAACGGGTCCTCATAGAAACAGAAATTATAATCATCCAGGAAGCCCCGGTGATAAGCCGCCAGCTCCTCACTGCTCATGATCTCGTCACCGACTTTGTATGTTCCGTCACCCTGTTCAAGATGTTCTGCGGCAACATCCGTTCCGAGCATGACATGATCTGCCACACCGAGCCGCTCAACCGTGTTTGCGATGATATCGAACAGTTCGCGCAGATCAGATGACGTGGTCAACATGCCGCTGGAAGCAGAATAACCCTCAACCATGCCTTTGGACGTACACATCTTTTCAATCTCGCCATAAACATGTAGTGCCGTTTCCACATCATCGTGAATGCGATCATGCTGCGGGATGATCATCAACTGTTGATAAGAGATGTAACCGCCATGCTCACCGCCACTGAAGACATTGACAAGTGGATGCGGCATTCCCGGTTCGAGGTCCGAAAGACTGACCAGTTGATCCTTCAGTGAACAACCGCAGGCACGGGCCTGGGCACGGCAATAGGCCAATGACAGTGCCAGTGCGATGTCCGCCCCGACCTTGACGAACTGGCCGTCATCGGAAAACAGCGCATCAAAATCCCGCTGGCTGTCGAAGCTGCGCCCTTTCAGGTATTCCCTCAGCTCCACAATATTCGGCGCATCTTTTTGCGAACCCAATTGCTCCGACGCTGTGAGATCACGTTCGCGACGGCCAGGGATGATGGCCCGCGCAGCGGCACCAAAGCCGATACTCCCATCCTGCAAACGCAAGTTGGCTTCAAACGAACGCCCGCCCTGGGAATTCAATATGGTTCTGACAGTGATGGTGTCGACTGGATTCGTCATGTTCGTTGTCCTGTATTTTTTATTTTGGGGTCGTGTCAGCCTTGTCGGGTTTGCCCGATGGCCACCTGTTAATTCGATTTGGTGATCAAGCCCTTGCTGCCGGGATTTTTTTCCACTTCTGTTTTTTTCTTCTACTGCTCGTGAAGCAGTTTTGCTGGAAGCAGAGCCCGTGTCTGGGCAAAGAGTATACGCCGCTTCCCAGTAAAGCAAGGTCGAGACACGTTGAAAAGGCTTGTCATAACCCCATAACCTGCCCTTCAGAAAGGTCAATTTTTCGGGCCAAATCCGGAAGCTGTACAAGATTGCCGGTCGATGACAACCCATCCATCCCCGTGCAATTCTGGGTGTTATGCAGATTAAAATAAATCACCGGGTAACATCATTTTTAAGTCTCGAATTGCATATCGCCTTTATTTTTGGCATTCCATTCTTTTAGAATGTTACTGGAGATTTCAGACAGCCCTTCGCATACATGAAGCCTCAATAAATGTAACCGCCTATTGAAAAGAGAAGAAAAATGACGATACAAATTGCTGAGCGGGTTCGCCCGATGACACCCTCCTCGACCTCTTCTCTCGCTGCCCGTACCGCTGAAATGCGCGCGGCAGGTCACGATATTATTGGCATGGGTGCCGGTGAACTGGATTTTGATACACCGCAACATATTAAACAGGCCGCGAAAGATGCGATAGACCAGGGCTTCACCCGCTATACAGCCGTCGATGGCATCCCTGAACTTAAACAAGCCATCATCAATAAATTTAACAGGGAGAACCAGCTTGACTATGGCATGAAGCAGGTGATGGTTTCCACCGGCTGTAAACAAACACTTTATAACCTGGCCCAGGCCGTGCTTAACGAAGGCGATGAAGTTATTATTCCAGCACCCTATTGGGTGTCTTACCCGGATATCGTCAAGCTGGCAGATGGCAACCCGGTATTCATCCATGCCGATATTGAACAGGGTTTTAAAATCACCGCCAAGCAACTGGAAGCAGCCATTACTGCAAGGACCCGGCTGATTTTTATCAACAGCCCATCCAATCCATCCGGTATGCATTACACTCCTGAAGAGTTAGCCGAACTGGGAAAAATTCTGTTACGCCACCCCAAAGTGATTGTGGCCACCGATGATATTTACGAGCACATGTTATGGGAAGGCCGACCTTTTAAGAATATCCTAAATGTATGCCCTGCCCTGTATGAGCGCGGGGTTGTATTAAACGGTGTTTCAAAAGTCTATTCAATGACGGGCTGGCGCATCGGTTATGCAGCGGGACCTGAGTTGTTGATACAAAAGATGAAAACCATTCAGTCACAAAGCACATCCAATCCGACTTCAATCTCCCAGTATGCCGCATTGGCTGCCATTGAAGGCGATCAGTCATTTGTTGAAGAAGTGGTGAACACGCTCAAGCAGCGACATGACTTTGTCTATAAGGCCTTACTGGAAATAGATGGTATTCAATGCCTGCCCTGCCAGGGCACTTTTTATATTCTACCTAACGTGCAACAGGTGATGTCACGCCTGGGAATTAACAGCGATGTTGAATTGAGCGAATTTCTGATTGAAAAAGCCAAAGTCGCTGTTGTCCCGGGATCTGCATTTGGCGCACCCGGCTACCTGAGGATTTCCTTTGCGACAAGTATGGACAATCTGGAAAAGGCCCTGCATCGTTTGCATAAAGTACTCGCCTAGGGCCTTCATAAAAAACCGGCCGCTTCTCAGGGAGTTCCCCCGATAAATTTATCGATCGATTATTTTATTCTGGTAGCATACCGGTCCCGCGATTTTTATTACTTAAAACACTATGGTCAGCTTCAAAAAAGGCAACATTGGTTCAGATTCCAAGCAGTATCAAAAACAGGATATGTACTCCCGGTTAAAGCGGGGACTCACGAAGACCCGGGACATCCTTAATACCGATGTGATGGAACTGGTACAGGGCCGACACGAAATCGATGAAGACCAGCTGGAACAGTTTGAAGACCAGTTAATGATGGCCGACGTGGGTATAGAAGCCACGCAATACATCAGCAACCACCTGTCTGAAATGATGGAGGAAAACAAGATCGATAGCCGGGAAGATATGTACGCGGCTTTGCAATCCTCCATGAAAAATATTCTCAAAGAAAGCGAACAACCCTTACAAATCAACCTCCTCAAAAAACCTTTCGTGATCTTAATGATCGGCATTAACGGAGCGGGTAAAACCACGACGATCGGTAAACTTGCCCAGCAATACAAGGACCAGGGATATTCCGTCATGCTGGCTGCCGGTGATACCTTTCGTGCGGCAGCAGTGGAACAACTGCAGGGCTGGGGACAACGTCTTGATATCCCCGTGATCAGCCAGGGCAGCGGGGCCGATTCTGCTTCTGTTATCTATGATGCATTACAGTCAGCGCAAGCAAACAAGGTGGATGTATTAATCGCCGATACGGCAGGCCGCCTGCACACCCAGGACAACCTGATGAATGAACTGGAAAAAATCAAACGGGTGATGACCAAACTCGACCTGGAGGCGCCCCA
>JANTFY010000007.1 GCA_024763185.1 Gammaproteobacteria bacterium
GCCGGCACAAGGGCAAGGTATGGGCTGAAAGTGAAATCGGAAAGGGTTCGACCTTCTATTTCACAATCCCGAGCTAAGATGAGATCAGGTTATCAGCTTCCCATCGCACTGAAGTCATAGTCCAGTGTCTCTGAAGGTACGGCCAGGAAGTTGCCCTGAATGTAATTCACACCGATCCCTGTAATCCCCCGTAAAAATAACAGTTAAAAGTAGAAAATTCTCGTACCATTAAAACTGGCTTTTCGCTTTCAGCAATAATTGAAAGTTATCCACCTTGTCCTGCTCATCCAGCGGGTAGGCAAAATCTATATGTAATACCTTGGAATCTGATTGCCGGGTAGAGACCAGCCTGATGCCAAAACCCACATCTGAAATAAAATTGGCCTGCTCCTGTTTTTTCCAGGCCGAGCCGACATCGGCAAAAAAGGCGACACCGAACTTAACCAGTTTCCAGGGGTACCAGTCAAAATAACTGCGCTTTTCCACACTCAGCAAGGCTTTAGTTTGACCGGTTTGAAACCGGATGGGATAGCCTCTTAAACCGGTATCCCCTCCTATGACGAATTGGTCAATGTCTAACAGGTTATCCGCTACTTTATATTCTGCTTTCAGATAATAACTGTGATTACTATCCTGATAATGCATCAGGGTCCCCTTGAAGCTGGCTGAGTTGAAGTCTTCTGCCTGCTGATTGATTTCACTATTTAAATCCAGCTTGATAAATCCCAGGGTTTTTGTGTTGATATCGATACCTTTCGAGTATTTAGCGGTAACGCGATATCCATCAAAGGAAGAACCCCATGATCTCTTTAATAAACCCAACTGGGCAGACAAGAAATTCCCGATGGAGATATCTTCGATCACCCCCATGACATTGAAGTTTTCCCGCTGGATATACCGGTCTTCCATGTATTCAAAGCCAAAATAAGGAAAACGTACTTTCTTTTCTTCGGGTAAAAGCGTGTCTGGATATTCGGCTACATTAAAATAGTGATGGTCTGTAATACTCAGGCCCAGTTTATACCTTACGATTTTCTCGCCCTGTAGCCCGGAAGACCATCCGTAATACAGGTTGATTGCTTCGCTTTCCTGACCGGTTATATCCGAGATATTACCGTTTTCATAGGTTGCTACCTGTTTTTTTTCGCGGTATGTATCAAGCAAGATAGAATCCCTGGAATCCAGTTGGATAAAAGGTTTTCCAATCAATAACGAATCAAAATACCCATCAGAATTTTCTGCTGTTTTAACGACCAGTTTATACGGTGAACCCAGTAAATTATCATCATCGTATTGAATGAACTGACTATCCCGGTCTTCATCAGATTCAGATTTGTATTTAATGCTTTTGCCTAATCCTATCAGGTTCGAGTCTGATAGTTCGATGGATGAGCGGTTGATGCCTCCCGATCGCCCATAAGAGATACTGGGGGTCAATGTCCAGTTATCGGTGGTTTTAACCACGACATCGACTTTATGGTTACAGATTTTATCGGCATAAATATTGACCGAATGAAGGTAGCTGCGGGACCGCAGCTTTCGTTCAGCCTCATTAATCAGGTGCTGATAATATTTCTGTCCGGAGGCAAATATTAACTGTTGCCTGATAGTAGTTTCGCGTGTCTGCCAGTGCAAATTGTTGGCGAGTTTGTGTATGGCCAGATTTTCATTGGCATTATCAAGATCAAAAATGTCCTGGTTGAGTATTTTTATCTCACCGATTTCAAGTCCTTCCACGCTACCCGTAATCGGCTGGCAAGTGTGTTCTTCAGCTACAGCATGCGAACAAAACAGCAGCAGAGATAAAAATAATCTTTGCGATTTCATTGACCCGGCAGGTGTCAGAAGTTTTTAAAAATTTCCGATTGGCATTCAGTATCAGTTTACTGCCCAATTCTTAAGAATCACTGAGTAAGCCAGGGCTGGAAATATTTAAAATACTTATTGAGGACCAATATTTATTGGTGTGCAGAAATGTTGCTCAGGGTAACCGTAAAGAGCCTGCCTTCAGTTAACGTAAAAACCAGATTTATATTCAATACCTGGCAGAGCATGTCTACCAGAGCTAGGCCCAGACCGGTATTTTCTCCTCCTGTCCTGGCCTCATCCTTGCGCCAGAATGATTCTGTTAACCGCTCCAGGTCTTCGGTTTCAAGGTCGGTGCTGTAGTTACTGATAGACAGCGACAGAAACTGTCCCTGTACAGCCGGTGTTATGGAAATAATACTTTCAGATCGCCCATATTTAAACGCATTGGAAATAATATTGGTCAGGATTTGAGTCAATTTCCCCCAGTCACTGTATATCTGAATGCTGTTTGAAGCTGATGGGTCCCATTCAATTTCCAGTTTATTCTTATTGCTTATTTCAGCCCTTTTAATAGCCGTCTGTATACAGTCGTGTAAATTAAATACGGTTAATTCTTTCTCAACCGCACCCAAATCAGATTGAGCCAGGTTGAGCATGGTCTCTACAATTTTGTTCATATTCTGCGCGACATCTTTAACGTCATCGTAAAATTGCCGGCTCATTTCTGGGTCATCCACACAGCTTCTGGCCACATCAGAAAGCGCCAACAGTTCGGCAATAGGTGTGCGCAATTCGTGAGACACATTCGAAGAGAACCGTTTTTCACGTTTGAATGCAGCATTCAATCTGGAGAAGAGATAATTCAGCTGCGTAGTGATGGTGGTTAACTCACTATACATTTCATATGGCTGGATTTTTGTATCCAGGGATTGATCATCCACCTTCTGAACCTGGGTTGACAGTTCGGTTAATGGAGAAAGTCCTTTTCTAGTGGCGAGAAGGATAATCAAATAACTCATCAGCAGCATACTGATAAAAGCAATGAAAATAACAACCCGGTTAACCATCAGATTGTGAATAAGCTCTGAACGGTTCTTGGCGATGACCAGGGTCACGGTTTCTAAAGGATCACTATCTGTTCGCGCTAAAACATCGCTATGCTGATCCGTTCTCTCATCGTCATCCTCTTCGTCATCCAGTTGCGGGGTAAAACGAATGGCAACCAGCCTGCCCGGATTCCCGTCGGGGAGCACGACATCCTGAAAGTGTGTGTCTCCGAGATTAATTTTCAGAAAAGGCAGTTCCTTGCCTGCCAGAGAATGAGACTTCTCCAGCAGCTCTCCATTGCCCAACCATAATTGAAAGTATTCCGGGTTATCGGGTCTTATGAATTCGGGCATCATTTCATCGGCAAAGTCAAAATCCACTTTGTCATTGTCCTGTTCGGTCAGTGTGGCCAGGGTCCAGGCCTTAGTCTGCAGGGTTTTATTAAACTCAGAATTAAATTGCTGACGGGTAAACTTATCGATGATCACTCCGGTCATAAGCGCCACCAGGAAGAGTCCCGTAAGAATATATTTTGTGATTGTGGAATGTATCGAGGGCATGTTTACTCGATATAATATCCGAAACCCCGACGGGTCTTGATCAAATTATTGATTCCTGTTTCCCGTAATTTTTTTCGCAGTGTACTCATGTGGGCTTCAATGGTATTTCGGCCGGCTTCGGAAAGGCTGTCATAGACCATGAAAATCAATTGATCATGTGATAGCACCTGTCCTTTGCGACGGCATAAGTATTCCAGAATACTGTACTCGGTCGGCGTTAAATCTATCGGATGGTTTTTAAACTGCACTGTGCAGGCCGCTGTATTTATTTCCAGCCCCTGTATTTTTATCAGGGGGTTTTTGGCACTGTATTTTCGACGTGATAAAGCCCGAACCCGGGCCAGTAACTCATCAAATAAAAATGGTTTTACCAGGTAATCATCTGCACCGTAATTGAGGCCTGCTATGCGATCTTCCACCTGGGATCTTGCCGATAATATCAGCACGTGTGTTGTATTCCCCTGCTGCCGGATTGTTTTAAGAATTTCAAGGCCATTCATGCCCGGCAGCATGAGATCGAGCACGATCACTTCGTAGTCATTGGCTTGAATAAAGGCCAGCCCCTCATGTCCATCCCGTGCCTGGTCAACAGCCATGCCAAACTTCCTCAGCCCCGTTGAAATAGAACGCTGTAATCTTTCGGAATCTTCAACAAGCAACAGTTTCATTATTTATGGAAATCAACTTGGTTAACATCGTTCAGCTTAATTCTTTAATCTTAAGAAAGACTTAAGAAGTTCCTGAAGACATATCATAGCTCTGCGATGCCAGAAGTGTACAGATACAAGGCGCGCTTCGAAGTGAATGATCCATGTCCATTCCTAACTGTGCAACACGATAGCCGTGTGCATCAGGCCTGGCCCCCGCCCTTTGAGCCAGTGACAGCATATATTTGATCAGAATTCATCCATTTACTGCATTAAATTTTTCCAGTACCACTCAGAGATTCTTAAGGTTGACGTGACAATATTCAATTATTGTGAATTGGCCAGAGAAAGCGTATGCACATCGTTGATTCGGTATCCTCGGAAACCCTTGAATCCCCCATCCAGCTAAGCCTCGTCATTCCCGTTTATAACGAGGCTGAAATATTGCCACAGCTGTTTTTAAGACTGGAGAAAGTCACTCAATCCCTGGACTTTAAAACCGAAGTGATTCTGGTGGATGATGGCAGTAGTGACTCTACCTGGCTGGATATTCAGCACTATTCGCCCAAGGGCTTTGATCTCCATGGGATCACTCTGAGTCGAAATTTTGGCAAGGAAGCTGCGCTGACTTCAGGACTAAAAGCCGTTGCTGGCGAAGCTGTGATCATACTGGATGCCGATTGCCAGGATCCCCCCGAGCTGATTCCCGTGATGCTTGAGGCATGGCAAGAGGGAGCTGACCTGGTCAACATGAAGCGTCGGGTACGCCGTGGTGAAAGCTGGCTTAAGCGCAAATCAGCATCCATTTTTTATCGTATTCTTGGAGTGCTTTCAGAAACACCCATACCGGAAAATGTCGGCGATTTTCGATTATTAAACCGGCCCGTGATTGATGAAATCAATCAACTTGGTGAACGCAACCGGTATATGAAGGGCATTCTGTCATGGCCCGGGTTTAACCAGGTCACGCTGGAATATGATCGGGAGGCCCGGATGGGCGGCACCACTAAATGGAATTACTGGAAACTGTTTTATCTGGCCCTGTCGGGTATAACGGCCTTTAGCAACAAGCCTTTGATGCTGGCCAGTTGGATGGGGGCGATGGTTGCTTTTTCATCCTTTATTTATGGTGCCTGGGTATTAATAAAAACCCTGATTTTTGGCGAAGTCGTATCGGGTTACCCGTCGATGATGGTCGTGATATTGTTTATTGGCGGGATACAACTGATCACCATTGGAATCCTGGGTGAGTATGTCGGGCGCATTTTTACCGAAGTGAAAGGCCGACCCAATTACGTCATCCGCAAAAGCCTGAAAAAACAGGGTTCATCCAGTCAATTAAAATCCATAAAGGGTGCATAAACCAACATGGGTCTTTCAAGAACTCAATGGCTGTGGGTTTTCATTGTCCTGGTGATTTTGATGCGTTTAGCGTCATTGGCCATGTATCCATTGATGGATACGACAGAAGCACGCTATGGAGAAATAGCCAGAATCATGCTGGAAACCGGAAACTGGGTCACCCCGCAAATCGATTATGACACACCATTCTGGGGCAAACCGCCGCTGTATGCCTGGGCCAGCGCGGTCAGCATCGCACTGTTCGGTAACCATGAATTTTCTCAACGCTTGCCCCATTTTCTGGCTGCACTGGCGATTTTGTGGCTGATCTGGACGTTTGCACGATCGCTCGGCGTAACGCGTCGCAGGGCTCTGCTGAGCACCGCCATAGTCGCGACTTCGGTCGGTTACATCATCACTGCCGGTACGGTCATGACCGACACCCTGCTCACCCTCGGCATGACCCTGGCGATGATCGGATTCTGGCGTGGCTGGCACGGTGACCGGCTCTGGGTGTACCTGATGTATGTAGGTCTGGCGATCGGTTTGCTGGCCAAGGGCCCGTTGATTATTGTGCTGGTCGGGCTGGCCTTGTTTCCGTGGTTGGTGTGGCAATATGGCTTGCTCAGGATGTGGAAAGAATTATGGCTGCGCCTGCATCCTTTAAGCGGGCTCGCCTTGATGTTCGCCCTCGCACTGCCGTGGTATCTGCTGGCCGAACAAGCCACCCCCGGATTTTTGCAATATTTCATCATCGGCGAACACTTCCAGCGCTTTATCGACAGCGGCTGGCAGGGTGATTTGTACGGCTCCGGCCATGCCCGCCCGAAAGGCAGTATCTGGCTATTCTGGCTGGTTTTTGCATTCCCCTGGTCGTTCCTGCTGCTGTGGAACCTGCAACAGCGCCTGCGCGGCAAACTGCCCTCGCATACCCGCGATCCTCAGACAGCAGGCTTATCGCTGTTTCTGGTGCTGTGGCTGATCAGTCCGATGCTGTTGTTCAGCATGGCTGCCAATATTCTGCCGGCCTATGTACTGCCCGGTATACCGGCGCTGGGTCTGGTGCTGGTGCTGACTTTCCCGTTTCGCGAAAGCCGCTGGTCGAAATGGCTGTTTTTGACCGGCCCGCTGATCGCAGGCGCTGTGGTTATGCTGGTGATATTTCGCATCGGCGACCAGTTCAGCGAAAAAACACTGCTCGAGCATGGCATTGACAGCACTGACCCCATTTACTACCTGACCAACCGTCCGTACTCCGCACAGTTTTATTCCCACGGGCAGGCAAAAAAGGGGCTCGAGCCCCCGCAGCATGGACGTTTTTATCTGGTGCTCAAGCCAGCACAGCAAACTGGAACCCTGGCTAAAGACTGCCTGCAGCGCGCAGCCAATGCCGAGCACATCCTGCTTTTCTGTCAACGATGACCGCCGCACTGCTGATCGCCATTACCCTGTTACTGACGACCAGCGGGCAACTGTTGCAAAAAATATCGGCGGACCGCGCCAGCCGGGCCGACAACCGGCATGGCAGGATCGCCAACCTGCTGCACCAGCCGCAAACCTGGTGGGCCGCCGGGCTGTTGGGGCTGGGTATGTTGAGCTGGCTTGCCGTGTTGTCAAGCATGGAAGTCAGTCAGGCTTACCCCTATCTGGGGCTGGGCTATGTGCTGGTGATGCTGGTTTCGAGGTACCGCCTTAGCGAGCACATCAGCCTGCAGCGCTGGGCCGGAGTGGCACTGATCGTCGGCGGTATCGTGGTATTGTCAGCATGAAATCAACGTTGAAATGAGCAGGTTGAGCCCACAACGGACTGGAATCTGGCTGGTCGCACTGAGTATTGTGCTTGGCAGCGCCGCACAGATTTTGCTGAAACTCGGGGTCAACGGCTTACCCGCACCGCTGACGCTTGAAGCGGTGCCGGTCTCGTCCCTGCTGTGGATCGCCAGTGGATTGTTCTGCTATGCGCTGGCTTTGTTACTGTGGATGCTGGCGCTGTCACGCTACCCCCTGAGTTTCGCCTACCCGCTGTTGAGTATCACCTATATTCTGGTGTATCTGGGCGCGGTGTTACTGCCCGGCTTGCAGGAAACGGTATCGCTGCAAAAAACACTGGGGATTCTGCTGATCGTCGGCGGCGTAATTCTGGTCACCCGCAGCCACGCGCCGATTACTTCAGATTCATCCATGCAATCAAGATAGCCACCAGCACCACCGTCGCCCAACCCAGCCATTCCACATACTGGCGAATCTTCGGCTCTATCGCCGGACCGAATCGATTGGCGAGGAAGGCAATCAAATAAAACTGCGAGTCCCGGCCGACCACCGAAGCCAGCAAGAACGGGATAAACGGCATCAGCAAAGCCCCGGCGGTAATGGTAAAGATCTTGTAGGGAATCGGCGAGAATCCGGCGATCAACACAATCCACACGCCGTATTCGGCAAACCATAACTGCGCTTTTTCAAATTGCGCGGCATGCCCCTGCAGTACTTGCACCAGCACTTCATAGGCGACCATGACCATGACCCGGTCGTACAGGGATCCGAAAATTTTCATAGTTGATGTATCTGCACAGTGATTATAAAACGTCGGGGTCGAACCCCGGGTCGAGATGCTGCCGGCCCAGCCGCGACAATTCACGTTCGCCGCAAAAGGCCATGGTGAGATCCAGCTCGTTGCGGATGATTTGCAGCGCCCGGGTCACACCGGCTTGTGCCTGAACCAGGCCGGAAGGTCAGGAAGGCTGTGGAAGAGGGTGGATTCAGCCGAAAATCCAGCGGGTTAAAAAGAAAGAGGCAGGAAGGACGAATATTTCAGCGTATCCAGGCAACAGTTACCTGCCTTGATATACATGGTTGATAGTGGTTATTCTCCTTGACTAAATAGTTCAATACAACCTTCCCTATCTAAATCAGAAAGCTGACACGCAGTTGCGTGTGTTTAACCGCCGGCAACTGCAGCATGCATGCGCATCGACCGGAAGATTGCCGTGTCTATCCTCCCGGATGATTGAAGTATATGCAACCACGAATATTCATCAAACTGTGAGCCGTACCGGACGACAGGGGTTTTTTGCTAATGAAGATACCGTGCATGATTTTTCCAGGGCCAGGCGCTTAACCATTCTTTATGCCGGGAATCGATGCATGCAACTTCAGCAACGCCTGCTGAAAGCACCGAAAATGAAAATGAATTATCGTTGCCCGATGGATTTGTGAACATATTCAGCAGTAGCTTGATGTCGATCAAATTCTTGGGCTGGCGAATGACAGCGCAGTACCTGATAATCTGGATGAAACGCTGAATCGTTATCTTGCTGTTCTTGATCAGTGGTTAATCGCTACGAGTAACTTAACAAAAGGACAGACTGATGAATCAACACGGAAAAATATTAAGCGGTTTAAAACCAACCCGAAATTCTAAAATTCTCAAATAACTGGACAAACGTTTATACTGCCGTCAGGCATGTGGCCGATAACAAGACTATCCAACAGGTTAAACAGGAGATCACTCATGAATTTACGTAACATGATAATCGGACTATTACTGATAGTACCCTTTGGCGTTATGGCTGATGAAGTCGAAGATCAAATCAAACAGGGGCTGCAGGCTTACCAAAGCCAGGATTATCGCGCAGCCGTCGAAGAATTGAATTACGCGATTGCCTACATCCAGGAAAAGCTCAATGCCCAAAACGTTGAACTGTTACCCAAGCCATTAAAAGGTTGGACAGCCAGTAAAACCGAAAATGCGTCAGGAGCCATGTCGATGATGGGAATGGGTAGCCATATGTCGCGCAGTTATCAGCGTGGTAATGAGCGCATCGAGATTTCGATTACCGCCGGCTCACCCATGGTTGCCGGAGCGCTGGCAATGATAAACAACCCCATGATGATCAGCAGCAATCCGGATATGAAACCTTTTCGTTATCAACGTATCAAGGGGATCAAGGAAGTCTCGGGTAATCGCATCGAAATCACGCTTACTATCGCCGGGCAAATCATGATACAGCTCACTGGCAGTAATACCGAGGAAGCGGTCATCAAGCAATATCTGGACGCCATGAATTTCGATGCTATTAAGAAATCATTTCTTCAGTGAACGTGGTTTGTTGTTGGAAATAGCATGACATTGAAATGAAAACACGAGGATTCATCATGAAAATAAAAACCCTTATCTCACCGCTGATATTATTTCTCGGCCTACTGGCATTAATGTTTAGCATCAATGCACGGGCGTTTACCAAGGCACCCACTTTTACCGCAGACCTGGTCATTAAAGGCGCGGATAAAACCACACACGGCAAGCTGTTCAACAAAGACCCTTACATTAGACGACTGGAAATGTCAGCTGAATCGGGCGGCATGATTTTTCTGAAGCCCGATGGAGCGCGCGGGAAAATCTGGATGCTGGATCCGGTAAAAAAACAGTATCGAATTCTTTCTTATCCTGAAACACATTTGGATCCCCTGGAAGCCTGGCATGAAATTCAATATGAAATGGAAGGCAGTTTTACGGTTGAAGAAACTCTAGATGGACATCCCTGCGCCGTGTATCAATTCAAATATCCGGGCAAAGACAAAACCACTCTCAAAGTGTGGCAGGCGGAAGATTTACACTTCCCGATCAAAAAGATAGCAGACGCAAAAATCGTAGTGAAAAAAGGCGATTCACCGATAGCGGTTAAAGGCACATTTCAGATTATCAATATCAAGCTGGAAAAACTTGATGAAAGCCTGTTTGAAGTTCCGGCAGATTACACCGAGGTTAAATAACAGGGAAGTCTGCTTCAAACAATCTGACATAACGATCAACTTTTGCATGCGAGGGAATCTTGCCGAGTTAAGGGAGCGATCTCGTTAAAACCTTTCTTTTGTAATGGTATTAATAAAATTGTTTTTAGCCCATTTTTTTTGCTTGAGTTTAAAGAGTATTGATTCAAATCAGTGTGGGAAATATTAATAGGGTTTAAATTATCCATATTGGTTTTTATTATTATTTTGAAAAGGAATATAGTGCAATGGATAATTATTCAACGTCTCTTCTCAAGTTTATTACCCTCCCTTTGATCATCTTCCTGGGCATAGTCAGCATCATTGCATCAAATGGAAATTCAAATCCTCAGGAAACCGTAGCCTGTATCAAAGCCATCAAACAGGTGCGCACGGGGTCGGAGGTTGTGCTTGACAGCCGCTGTAGTGAAATCAGGGATTTTGTAGATGAAAGGCAAGAACTGTATTTTTCCTGGAAATTCATCGACAGACCGGCAGGAAGCAATGCTTCATTTATAAATGGCTCAACAGATTTTACAACAGGATTATTTGCCAAATTCATCGCAGACGTAGATGGCGTTTACACCGTGCAGTTAGCAACCGATGTTAACGGTGGCGGAATTCACGACGATTATGCAACCATCAATATCACTGCCTCTACCGGTAATGCCCGGCCTGTTGCTGAAGCGGGTGCCTACCAGGAAGTCAAGGTAGGCGATATTGTGCAGCTTAATGGCAGCGGGTTCGATGCCGATGATAACCCGCTGACTTATTCATGGCAGTTCCAGCCCGACTCTGAATCATCCAACCTTTCAAGTCCAACTTCTTCGACGACTACTTTTGTTGCCGACAGAATGACGGATTATTATATTGATTTGATCGTCAATGACGGAGCGGTTGACAGCCATAACGATGCCATTGTCATTAAATCGAAAGATATCAACCAGAGCGCCCCGGTAGCGATAGCGGGGAGTGACCAGTTTGTCAGCGTCGACAGCCAGGTCAATCTCAATGCTGGCAGCAGTTACAGTGCTTTTAACAAGGCGCTTTCATACCACTGGCGCATTCTCCACCAGCCTTTTAATTCCACAGCCTCATTAACAGCCAGTGACGCGGCGCAGACATCGTTCATTGCCGATCGCGCCGGGTATTACCTGGTGCGATTAAAAGTCAGTGATGCGCTAACTCAGGAAGCCAACCACCGTTCAGTCGATGGTGTTTATGAAGACCGGCTGGTAATCACCGCGGGTGAGAATCAGCCACCCACAGCGGATGGCGGCAGTGACCAAAGCATTAATACAGGTTCCACGGTGATACTGGATGGGATTGACAGCAGTGACCCAGAGGCACAAACGCTCACCTATCACTGGTCGGTGTATAAAAAGCCAGCTGGAAGTACGGCCGACGTCACCTCGATCGATACACAAACGACTGAGTTGATACCGGATCGTGATGGCAATTACCTGATCAGGCTCGTGGTCAATGATGGTGTCGATGACAGCCCACCGGATATCGTTCGCATTTCGGCCTCGAGTCTGTCAGGTGTGACTCAAATGACGCTGGTGACTAGTCTGCCCTATATCCCGGTTATCATGGAATCAGCTACCCTGGTCCAGATAGATACCGATGGTAGCGATTCTATTGGGCTCATTTCGAGTTCAGATACCTTACCTGCCAATTTTTCGACAGCAATGATGATTTTTCCCGATGGCCCGAATGAAGCCCAATTTTCGAATGTAACGGGATGGTCAATCATTTCACCGTCAACACTGATCATCAATGACTCGACGACGCCCGCATTTATTATTCAGCGAAGCGCAGATGGCATGTATTATAAAATTGTGCTGGATTTCACGGTTGAGGAAACCCTCGTTCAGATTGATGCTTTAGAGGCCTGGCGCTGTGGGACTAATCCGGCTGACTGCCCATAATCATCTGGGTTGTATTGTCGGCTTTTGAGCCCCAGCGATAAGATAGATTAAAACGAGCACAGACAAGGCTGAAAAATGAAACGAGGTACATGGATTTATATTCAATTAGTGTTTATTTCGTTAATAGCGGGATACCTTGTCTATTTCTTTGTCCGCCCAGGCGCTCCGATTTTTGCCATTCCTCACAGCCTTGAACACTGGCGCGTTAGCATAGACGGGTTGATTCCATTCACTGGATCACTGCCCGATTTTCTGCATACCTATGCGTTTATTTTACTCACCTATGTGGTGCTGGGAGCGGATTCCATAAAGCACCTGAAATACAGCATTTTACTTTGGCTGATTCTGGAAACAGCTTTCGAACTGGCGCAATGGCCAATATTAAGCAGGTTGCTTTTACAGCAAACAGAGGCCAGCGATTTTCCCGGTTTGAGCCTGTTCAGAAATTTCATCCAGCATGGAACTTTTGATCCGCTTGACCTGGTTGCGATAGTGCTGGCTGCCGTGGCCGCTTATTTCACCGTCAATTACATCATTCACAAAGGATCGAATCATGAATGTTATCACTGAGTACTTTATGAACATTTCGAAAACCATCGGCATCTTGTTACTCACCAGCCTGGGTATTTTCAGCATACTAGCATCGGGTGGGGGAAGCTCATCCGATGAATCCGGCGGTTCATCCGGAACGGTTAATCTGACCATTCCGCAAGCCATCGTGATGGTTGTGGACAGTGCTGAAAAACCCCTTCCCTTCGCCCAGGCAGGGGAAGATTTCACCGACAGCAACGGGGTGGCCCAGGGCGATGTCACAACCAGCGCATCTGGCTGGTTGAGGGTCAGCGCCGAGGGTTATGCCGATGCATTTACTCATACCGTATTCGATCCTGACTTTGTTGCTTCTGAGCAGTACCTGGCAATACTGACGCGTTTTCAATCAATGGTTGTGCTGCACAATGGCGAACAGGGAACGCTGGATGTGAATGGTAATATCCATCTGGATATCGATGCGAATGAATTGATGCAGCTACCCGCTCAGGTAGCGGCTGCTGAAATCAATCCGTATATCATCGGGCCTTTGTATGCCGGGCTGAGTCCGGCTCAGGACTTGAATCTACAGGCGGCTTTTGCGATTCAGGCCAATGACCTTTCCGGGCAGGCAGTCGCCCTGCAAAACGGCATCACTCTGGGCGTCAGCCTCAACGATGGCAAGGGCATGGATGTGCCACCGGTTCTGGCATGGTTCGATGAGAACAGCGGCAAATGGCTAGTCATCCCGAATGCCTGTTCCCGAATGAGCAGTGATATGCTGAATTGCCAGGTTGATCGCTTTGCCGCGCTGTTTGGCCTGTTCACCAATGAACCGGTGGATTACACCACGGCACCGGCTGCTCGTTTGGAACTGGCGATGCCTGGAAGCGCACAGCGACTGGGTGAAGAACAGGGTGCCAGCGCCGGCGTTCTTGCCGCGAATCATGTGAGCGAACGCCTGCAGGATATGCAGGACGAAGGGAATGTCGATCTCGGCGATGCGGAACTGAATGATGCTCTGGATGACATGTGGAATGCCGCTAACGACTATGCAAACAGCAATCGCAATGAAAAAGGCAAGACCGCATTGATGCAGGTTGCGGAAGCCGCTTCGGCACTGGGTAACAGCGATATGGCGAATAATGCCATTGATGAAGCTGCCGACATTTCGCGCGAAATGGCACAGGACCTGCTGAATGCCAATTGCGAGCGTTACAAGGAAGCCATGCACGTGGCGCAACAGAATTTCATGCTGGGCAATAACGATATCGCCGAACAACTGGTCGACCATGTCAACAAGGATCTGGCTGACTGTGATGTCTGGGTCGGGTCTATCGATTACTGGCTGCACGTTTCGGGCAGCCACCCATCCTCGATAATCGCGCCGGATATGAGCCGGGTCTCGGGAGCATCATCCTGGTTTGAGCGTCATAAAGTCACCATCACCACAAACCCCAAGACACTCAGCTCGCATGGAGAAGATGAAGTCAGCCTCGAGTTCCCGATGGTAAAATACGAAAACACCGACCAGGATTGTGAGCAAAGTATCAGCTTTTCCGGCAGCGGTGGCCCATTGCTGACTTTTTCCGGAACATATGATGGCCATACCTTTGCCATGGGTGATGTGTCGGCGGCGGGTGCAGGGGGCATCATGACACAAACGCAGGTGATGGAAAGCAAAATCGACCAAGAATGCGAAGTTGTAACAGGGTTTCCGCTCACATTAAATTACCCGCATTTTTCGTTTCTGGCTCATTCAGTTGCTAGCCCATCGCCACAGATCACCATTCAGGAAATGCTGGAAACAGGAATCAATCACAATGATGAGCAAATTCGCGGAAGCGAGCCGATGATCAACGATAACCCGGATCTTGGAACCTACCCATTTCTGAAGGGTGATGTCACCTGGAAATTCTTTCGCGTGAACAAGATACTACCACTCGGTGAATGATTTAGCGCCTGTTGCGAGATAGATGCAATGCCAGGGGCTTTGTGCCGAAAGTTTCTGGTGTTTATCGATGTCGCGCACGTCGGAGCAAAAAACATGACACATTATCTGCAATGGCCGGATATGGTGGAACGTGACATGGAAAACAATCACCGGTAACTCGACGATGAGGATCCCATGAAGCAACGGACTGGAATCTGGCTGGTCGCACTGAGTATTGTGCTTGGCAGCGCCATCAGATTAGCCGAGCCAGTCAGCAGAAATCGCCCGGGATGAAGATCTTCATCGACGCTTTTTTTTATTGCCAGAAGCAACGGGGATGTGCGTTGTATTTCATCGATAACGGCGCGATCAAGATGGCGAATCATGCCGACCGGATTTTCGCGTGCCGACAGCAATGTCAGCCCATCATCCAGGGTCAGGTAGTGCAGTCCCCGTTCAGCGACTTGGCGCACGAGGGTCGTTTTTCCAGCCTGGCATGGCCCGGCAAGCAATTAATAGGCGACTTTTTCGAGTATTTTGAAGAATTTTCTGAGTAGGGTGTTTTTCATAGTATTTTTACTTAGCATGGATACGAGTCATTGAAAATAAAGATTTAAAAAGTCTTATTGATAGTAGAGTGGGAGTGACCGGCTTAAATTCGACATCAGGAACAAGAAGATCGCAGAATCGACCAATTTATATTGACGACCACTTGGGGGGCAAGGAGCGGAAGTTCCGTAACCGCCCGCTTTGAGCAGCTCACAAAACTAAAGCCTCAGGCTTTGCCGGAGGATATTTGCTTCTTGAGTCCAGGAGGAAATTATTGATGAGTACGGTGACTGTTGATGTTGCGGTTAACTTGAATACTCGCTAGCGTGTTTAAAAAAACCGTTGAGTTACCTTACTGTTAACCTGTAAAAACGGTCTCCCCAGCCTGGGGTTAAAGCGTGAGTGAAGTGCTTGATTATATTGGCATTGTGGTACCATCAATCTGCCCCCGATTTCTGTTTCGCCTGAGAATCCAATATTTCCCATTCCTTGGTTGTATCTTTCTCCAGGTAAGGGATACCGAGGAATTTTTTCACGACTACACGCTCGCCATTTTCCCTGATATAGCTCCCTGTGGTGCAGCCACTGACCAGTATCAATAAAACCCATATTATTTTTTTCATCCGAACAGCCTTTATTTGACAGAATTGAGAAGCGAAAAGAAATCAACAACAGGGTATTAAAAAAGAACCTTCATTCGTTTTAAACCATCACGCGTGATGGACTGTTACCCGTTAAATTTCATTATGCAAAAGCTTACAGGTTTGCTCCAGGCACGCACCAGCAGCATGTCGTATTAAAAAATGCTGAAGTGTTTCCCTGTCTGTATCCGTTTTGTGATGCCTGGAATTCGTTAAGTGCATTTAACAGAGGCGTCATATACAGAGGTGGACCCTGAAAACGGGTTAAGGTCAACAGGGTGCGCTGCAAGGTTTCTATCAGCTCATGATCACCTGACATGAATGCGGCGAGGCCGATAATAATACCGTCACGGGCCCAGACCCGGCGGTAATGGTCATGCTCGCTGCGGCTGGCAGAAAACCGTCCTCGTTGCTGCAACTGTGCAGCAGGGTGAGGGCCTGCTGGTAGCCTTCACTATCAACTGCATCGGACTGCGTTTGATCCGAACGAGGATCGTGTCTCATTTTATTTCTCCGATAAGGCAGGAAGTCACGCTTTATATTATTTATTCGCGCTTAATCGTGGATAATCAAACGGTTTTCGCCAGCATCGATGTCCACTGTAAGGCCGGCGGTATCAGCCGCGGAGCCAATCTCCTGTAAGTCGGGGATGTTATTTTGTTCGGCCAAAATAGACATTGTCTTGGCCGCCTGGCAGTAAGTCAATAAGCCGGATTCTTTACGGCAGTCGCAGGCCGTTGCATCCAGGTTGAAAACAAACCCCGCCGGCATTACCAGAATAACAGGCTCTTCGCGCATCACCTGGGTCTTGATCTTGGCCAGTGTTGCCTTGTCATCATGCCACTCCAGTTTGGGCATATTGCTGTAATCACGCATGTTCGTCTCCTTATCATCTTAGTTGCAAATCTTAAGTTCTCACCCGTTATTCTGCACTGTTTTCCATATCCGAATGATACCCGCCGTGTTGTGCGGAGCTGTTCAGGCGGGCACGCTTTAACAAATCCTGTTGGGCTGCAGCGGTATTTTCCGGTTTCCCCTGCCAGGTTTGCAGGGCGGTTTGCTGCAAGGCCCGTCCATAGGAAATGCTGAGGTTCCATGGCGCGTTCTGGCCTTGTTGGTTGATGGCATTGAGGTTGACGGTAGCTTCCTCCGGACCCTGCCCACCGGACAGAAAATTAATACTGGGCACGGCGGCCGGCACACAACGCTTCAGCACCTTCATGGTGGCGGCCGCTACTTCATCGGGTGCGGCGCGGCGGCAGTTCTTGCCGGGCAGTACCATGTTGGGTTTGAGGATCATTAATTCGAGTACGACTTGATGTCGGTGCAGGGCATGAAACACGGCATGTTGAACCGCTTCGGTGACTTCGGCATGGCGGTCAATATCATGCTCGCCATCCATTAACACCTCCGGCTCGACAATCGGAACCAGGCCTTCTTCCTGACATACGGCGGCATAGCGGGCCAGCATTTCGGCATTGGCCTCGATGCCGTGCCGGGTAGGAGTATGTTTGTCGATGGCGTAGACCTCGCGCCACTTGGCGAAGCGCGCGCCCTGCTGTTTGTAACCTCGTAGCCGGTCAGCCAGGCCGTCAAGCCCCTGGGTGATCAGGTCGCCGGGGGACAGCGCCAGTGGTATCTTGCCCTTGTCGACCTTGATGCCTGGCACGATGTTTTGTGCCCAGGCCGCTTCGGCAATGGTCTGGCCTGCATCGGTTTGCTGTCCCAGGGTTTCCTCGAACAGGATAATACCGCTGATATACTGGCCTAGACCCTCGGTGGTCACCAGTAGGCTGCGCCAGGCGCGGCGGCTTTCTTCGGTTGACTCCAGGTCAATGGCCTTGAAGCGTTTGGCAATAGTCGGGGCGCTTTCGTCCGCCGCCAGCACGCCGCGGCCTTTTTGCACCATGTCCTTAATCGTGTTTTCGAGTTCTGTGGTGTATTGCATTACGATTCTCCTGTTTTATGTACGTTTGCTTTGGCCATGGTCTGGCGAACAGCCTGTACGAAAGATTCATTTAATGTTGGATGTGGATGAATGGCGCCGGCAATTGCCTGTATGGGTAAACCCGCCTTCACCAATAGCGCGGCTTCACCCATCAGTTCACCGGCGCCTTCCACCAGGGCGTGCACACCAATAACTTTAGCGCTGGCTTTATCAAACACTATCTTTAGTATACCGCTGTCATTGCCGGCAATCTGGGCCCGCGCATCCTGCTTAAAGTTGTAGCGGGCAACGCCCACATCCATACCGGCAGCTTTAGCCTGGGCTTCGGTCAAGCCGGCGATACCGATTTCAGGTTCGCTAAAAATCACCGCGCTATTGGTGGCAGGGTCAGGAAACGGGATGGGTTGACCGAGCAGGTGGCGGGCCAGGGCCAGGCCCTGGGCCGTGGCCCAGTGGGCAAACATGGGCTGGCCAATGGCATCGCCCACGGCATAAATGCCGGGCTCGGTGGTTTCTAATATGTCATTCACCTGTATGCCATGCCGGTCGTGTTTTACCGCCGTGGTGTCAAGACCCAGTCCTTCCACGTTGGGACGGCGCCCCGTTACCATGAGAACGGTATCGGTAATGTGATGCTGTTTGGCGCCGGCCTGATCGGTGTATTCCACAAACACACTCTGGCCGGAATGAACAATGGACTCGACCTGGCACTGGGTCCGAATCTCGATCGATTCCTGCTGCATGCGTTGTTGCAAGTGCATGGCCAGTTCCTCATCCACCGGGCCAAGAATACGTGGCGCGGCTTCCAGTAGGGTTACCTCAGTGCCCAGGGTATTAAAAACCTGCCCCAGTTCAACACCGATGGGGCCACCACCAATGATCACCAGTTTCTCAGGAATAGGGTCAATATTAAGAATGCTTTCACTGTCGTGGACCCGAGGGTGATCGATGCCATGGATGGGGGGCATGATCGGGACCGAGCCGGTGGCCAGTATCGCCTTGTCGAACTGGATTTCCAGCTCGGAGCCGTCTTCCTGCTGGATCATCGCAGAACGTGAACCCAGCAGGCGGCACTGGCCAAAGCGGGATTCCAGAGTCGGCAGTTGATGGGTATGTTGCAGGGCGGCTTCGCTGCGGCGTTTTAAAATGGCGTGTTTACGCGCCAGTACGTCGGACCAGTTTACCGTTACATCCTGGGTGGGCAGGCATAAACCGAAATCGCCTGCCTCTCTGAGTTCACGCAAACGGCGGGCGGATTCGCGAAAAATTTTTGACGGGATACAGCCTTCAAACAGACAGGTGCCGCCAAGGCCGGGGCCTTTTTCGACTAACAGTACCGACTTGCCGGCAGAGGCCAGGGCCATGGCCGTTGGTGTGCCGCCGGGGCCGCCACCGATGACCAGGTATTCAACGTGTTGTATTGTCATTGTGATATTCCTCGTTATTGTTGTTTTGCGACGCGCTCCAGCACCAGTCTCGAATCTCCGGCATGTCTGCACCGTGTTCGGTAATGTATTGCTGGTGCTCAATCCGTTTATCGTGCATGTGTTGTTTCAGGTAGGCGCCCTGGGACTCCAACCCGTCAACCCGGTCGATGACATTGATCCGGTCACGTCTGTTCAGACAATGCCCGGTGAAACACACGGTGGTGTTGGCATCGGGTGGTAAATAAACTTGCACGATGTTTGCCTTCTTGTTGACCACATGATCGATGAAGCCGGGGTCCTGGTGCGGAAAGCCGTTGTGATCCTGGCGCCAGACATGCGAGGTCAGCGGGATATTCAGCGAGGCGATGGGTCGCCGCCAGGTAATTTCCTGGCTCACCTTAAGCCACTTGGCGTGCTGGTTGAACATGGAACCCACGATATGAATAAAGGCCTCGTAACAGGAAAACAATCCATGGCGATAACCCAGCCCTGTGCAGACGGTGCCCACCCTGCACAACACGATGACCCACGTCGGCCGGTTGCAGGGATGGCCGTTTTTTTGACAGCCATTCGTGCAGGATGTGCAAGGCCTGTGCGTTGTTCAGCATAAGCTATACCGCGAAACCGGGATGCCCGGGACCCATTTGCAGCCAGAACACGGCGTCAAACAGGAACCACTGCAGAAAAATAAAACCCACGATCGCCAACAGCGCCATGATGACCGCAGCCAGCAGCGCGTCGCCAAAACCGTCAACCTCAAAGCCGGGCACCATAGCGGCAGTAATTTTTATCATCAGCGCATTGATCAGCAGTGCGAATAGACCAAACGTGAGCACGGTCAGTGGCAAGGTCAGTACCCACAGCAATGGGCGAATAAAGGCATTGATGGCGCCCAATACCAGGGCTGCCAACAACAAACCACCGGCAGATCGTGCCCGTACGCCGGGCACCAGAACCGTGACCAGCCATAATCCTGTTGCGGTAATCAACCAGATAGCCAACAATCCGATCAGCATGACGAACCCCTTTGTTTTTTCATGCCGGCAGTATGCGGCTATTCAGTAGGTCTGGATGCAACCTGGGTGACAGCAGTATGATTCTGATCTTGATGTACTTCTTTTCGTCAACAGCATGAATTTCTCATCGGGTGATAGATACAGCGGAGACAAATATGACGGCACAATTCAGCTGTATCGAGATCGGGGCAGCAAGCGGGATACCAAATTTGGCCTGCATCATTTCAGTGCCTCAACACGCAAGCACGCAGTGTCCCTAACGATGGGGGGCAAGGTTATTACTATTAACTTACGGTATTCAAGGTGCCGGAATTGAATGGATTTTGGCAGGAGCTTGGCAAGTGGGTAGTCGCTACCCACCTCGGCCTGATTGTCGGGTCGTTGGTCATGCTTGTGCTGCTCTCCGGGATGCTGCGTCAACGGCGCAACCCGGCGGGCTCGGCGGCATGGCTGGTGTTCATGCTGGCGATACCCTATCTTGGGGTTCCGCTTTATCTCTTCATCGGCACCCGCAAACTCAGACGTCTGGTGACGCGCAAACGTGCAATCTTTTCCGGACGCATCACCGATGACGAAGGATTAACCCCGCTGCAGCGTCTGCTCGTGGCACTCGGGGCACCAGCGCCCAATCTGGCGTCAGAGTTTTCGGTTCATGCCGACGCCACGGCAGCCCAGGCGGCGCTGTTCGTTCTTCTCGATACAGCACAGACTAGCATAGATGTCGAGGTATTCATTCTTGGTGATGATGCCATCGGAGAGCGCTTTATCGATCAGCTTGCTGCCTGCGCTGCCCGCGGGGTACGCGTGCGGTTGCTGCTTGATGGAGTCGGCTCCTTTGCGTTGCGACGGAAACATCTGCAAAGGGTCATTGAGGCCGGAGGCAGGGTGACATGGTTTGTTCCCGTACTGCATGTGCCGTTACGCGGACGAACCAACCTGAGAAACCACCGTAAACTTGTCGTAGTGGATGGGCGGCGGGTCTGGTCCGGTGGGCGCAACATTGCCTCTGAATACCTGCAACCGGAAACTGAAAGTCAGTGGGTCGATTTCAGTTATTCCCTGGCCGGGCCTGTGGTTGCGGATTTTCGGGCGGTGTTTGAGGCGGATTGGGAGTTCGCATCCGGGGAAGCAACGAGTGGTCCGGAATCCCGGCCTGAAGCAGCGGAAGAGAAGAGGGGATTACACCCGGTTCAGCTGGTGCCATCGGGGCCGGACATGCTGGAGGATGTGTTGCCGAACGTGATCGGCGAGCTCATTGCCGGCGCCCGTGAAAGAGTCATCCTTGTCACCCCTTATTTTGTTCCCAGTGAGATGCTGCAACAGTTGCTCTGTATCGCGGCCCGTCGCGGTACACGCATCGACATCGTACTCCCCCAGCGCTCCAATCATCGCATCGCGGACTTTGTCCGTAACCGTTTTTTGCGCGAGCTGTATACTGCGGGTGTCCATATTCACGTCCTGCCCAAAGCGATGCTGCATGCCAAGGTACTCTGCGTAGACCTCCACAGTGCGCTTGTCGGCTCGGCTAATTTCGACCAGCGCAGCCTCTATTTGAACTTCGAGCTCATGACGCTACTCAGCGCCAGGGAGGATGTCGAAGCTGTATCCCAATGGGTCGAAACCTTGATGGCACGAACACAGCCCTGGACCGAGGGGCGACACGGTGCCGTGCGGGAAACGCTTGAAGGGCTACTGACAATTACCACCTTCCAACTCTAATCGTACCGACTCATGTGAACAAACAGTTGGTGAAGTGGTTTTTAACTTAATCTGACACCTGGGTGACAGCAGTATATCTCTGATCTTGATGTACTTCTTTATATCAATAGCATGAATTTCTCATCGGGTGATATATACCCAAGCTCCTTGAAGATGCAGGTTTCAGAGTTCATGTATCCAGTCAGAGCAAGGCGCAATCCGCAGGAAATGGCTAGCCCTTTTCAAGGGTTGCAACGCAGCACTGGCTGGATACATGAGCTCCCTTAGGGCATGGCGAGAAGCCCCCATCTTCTGCGTTATGGAATCTTGAACTAGATGGCTAGTCCTGCGATTCCACGCCTTGAGTATGAGCGCTTCTCGCCATGCTGAAATCAGCATCTTCAAGGAGCTTGGGTATATACAACGGAGACAAATATGACTGCACAATTCAGCTGTATCGAGATCGAGGGTAGTAACCGGAATAACATATTGACCGTACGTTTGTCCGGCAAACTGACCAAAGAGGATTACGAACTATTCGTGCCGGAACTTGAGCGCATGATGAAGGCGCAGGGAAAGATCCGAATGCTGGTGGAACTGGTGGATTTCCATGGCTGGACGACTGCGGCCGCCTGGGAGGATACCAAATTTGGCCTGCGTCATTTCAGCGACATCGAACGTATTGCACTGATCGGTGATACTGCCTGGGAAAAAGGCATGGCACTGTTGTGCAAGCCGTTTACGATGGCGAAAGTGAAGTATTTTGATAGCAACCAGATGGCGGCCGCAAAAACATGGATAATGGAAGGCGCATAAAATTTTAGCGGAAAGTTGAGAGTAAATATGAAAACAACGGGTGCGGTGTCTGCCAGCAAACCCATGACCGTGATCGCGGCTGCTTCGCTGGGTATTGGTTCCATGGTCGGTGCCGGTATTTTTGCCCTGATGGGGGAAGCCGGCGCTATCGCAGGCAGTGCCGTCTATCTGTCCTTCATTCTGGGCGGTATTGTCGCCTTGCTAAGTGGTTATTCGCTGGCCAAACTGGGTGTGCGTTACCCGGCAGCAGGAGGCATTGTCGAGTACCTGGTGCAGAGCTTCGGGGTGGGTCTGTTTTCCGGAGCCATGAGTATCATGCTTTATATAGCGGCGCTGGTGGCGCTGGCACTGGTGGCCAAAACCTTTGGCAGTTATGCGATAACCTTCTTTACTTTTGGAGAGGGTTCCCATCTTTGGGTGAATGGTTTTGCTAATGGGATCATAATTCTGTTTGTCTTAATCAATCTCGAAGGGGCTGGTAGTGTTGCCCGTTGGGAAAAACCGATTGTCGCTTTCAAGATCCTGATCCTGATTGGCTTTGCCGTTATCGGTCTCATCTATTCACGGCCGGAATTACTCTCACCGACGTTATACCCTGAAGCTAAAATGGTGCTGTACAGTCTGGCGATCACCTTCTTTGCCTTTGAAGGGTTCCGCGTTATCACCAATGCCGTGGAGGATATGCCGGACCCGTCCAGAACCTTACCTCGCGCCATCTTTCTTTCCATCGGCCTGGTGATGTTATTGTATATCGCGGTGGCGTTGGCCGTGTTTGGTAACCTGGATGTGAATCAGGTCATACAGGCCAGGGATTTTGCCCTGGCTCAAGCCGCCAACCCCGTTTTTGGGGCAACCGGATTTACCATTGTCGCCATCGCCGCACTCATCTCCACGGCCTCATCCATCAATGCCAATCTTTACGCGGTCACCAATGTGACTTATCAATTGGCTAAAGATGGCGAACTGCCGGGTGAATTTGGTGAGCCCATTGGCCATTCCAGAGAAGGGCTGGTGATCAGTGGCGGCTTGATTATATTAATGACGGACTTTTTCCCATTATCCGAAATCGCTGCCGTGGGCTCTATTGCCATTCTGATTGTCCATTTGATCGTGCACCTGGGGCATTTTAAAGTGAGAAATGAAACCGGCGCTTCTCCGCTTATTCTGCTGTTGGCAATATTGGCCACACTGTCTGCCATAGGCTTTGCCATCAGTTATTCAGTCAAGACATCGCCTAATATCATCTGGTTTATTCTTGCTGCATTAATAGGTGCCTTTGCCACCGAGTACCTGCTTCATCGCTTTTCGGCGAGGCGCATTCAGACACGGACGCCATAACGATTGCTATTGTTTGTTCGTGACATCGCAGGGTATGTCTGTGGAATCAATCGAGTCGTTTCCTGAAACGCAGTATCGCCAGTATCAGGGTTATGAGGGTGAACAGGATCAGGATACCGAGTTCGGGATATAATTCGGGGATGCTCGCGCCCCGTAACATGACACCCCGGATCAGGCGAACGAAATGCGTCAGCGGCAACACCTCGGCGATCCACTGTGCCAGTTTCGGCATGCCGTCAAAGGGGAACATAAAGCCGGATAGCAGGATGGACGGCAGCATCACAAAAAACGCCATTTGCACCGCCTGGAACTGACTTTTCGCCAATGTTGAAAACAATAAACCCAGAGTCAGATTGGCAGCCACCAGCATCAAGGACACGACATACACCTGTATCAGGCTGCCGCGCACGGGGACGTCAAATAGCCACATGCCGAGTATCAACACCAGGGTGACCTGCACAAAACCAATGGCAATATAGGGCAGGACCTTGCCCACCATCAGCTCGGTGGTCGAAATCGGCGTATTGATCAGCAACTCAAGATTGCCGCGCTCCCGTTCGCGCACGATTGCCACCGCGGTAA
>JANTFY010000008.1 GCA_024763185.1 Gammaproteobacteria bacterium
CGCATAGTCACCCAGCTTCTCATGGGTGGAAGCGAGTAAATTAAAGTATCCTGCTTTCCACACATCATTTTTACATGCGGTCTTTTTTGTCGATAGTTCGTCGATGACTTGTGCGTATCTACCCAGGCGAAAATTGGCCCTGGCCACGGCCAGGTCGTCTTTCTCATTGTTCAATAGGCCACTGTATTGATCGAGGAAGTCTTCGATTTCGGCGGCATTACCGGTATAAATCACCAACTCCAGCAAATTCTTGATGGCCGCCTGATTGCCCAGCGCAAGTGACTGTTGCAACAGTATTTTAGCTTCTTGTAACTGGCCCACCGTGACCAGAAACCCACCCGTTTTCTGCAATATCGTCGGGTGGCTGGGGGCGATTGACAGCGCCTGGTAGTAGGCATTGTAGGCTTTGGCCACATCGCCATTCATCACATAGGCCTCTCCCAGGGCGACGTACAAACCGGGCTGATCGGGCGCCTTTTGTAATGAGTACTGATAAAAACTGGCCGCTTTTTCCAGTTCACCTTTCTGTTTCAGTGCATCGCCCAGCATGGCATAGCCAAGCGGGTTTTCGGGGTCCTTGCGACTCACATCATTGGCAAAACTCAATGCCTGGTCGAGATTGCCCTGCTCGATTTTTTCAATAAATTTTCGGGTATGAGTGGATGAGATAGTCATATCGCTTCTCCTTCAGCTAGCGAAGAAAATTAAATAACGAGGAATTTGAGATACGGGCAAAAACAGCCTGGGCCGCATCCAGCGTGGTTTGTTCCAGGGTCAGTTGGCTGATGGCCTCCGCCAGGTCCGTATCACGCAGGGTACTGATGGTTGACTTGGTGGTGATGATGTAAGCTTCATTGTCTTCCATTTGGCTTTCCAGCGCATTCAAGCGCCCGCCAATTGAAGTCCTGGCTTCTAGCACATTGCTAAAAAAGGCTTCCAGGTCAATTTGTCCCTGTTGCAGGTTGGCCAGCCTCTGTGCCGGGCTGACACTGGCGTTGCTCAAGGTGTCAACAATAGAGTTAACGGTGGTGAATACATCCCGATACTGCCCCTGCGAAACGGTGAAGGTATCGTTATTATCGGGCGTGCCGACAATGGATGTGCGTATGCCGTTAAACTCAATGCCGGCACTGTCGTTATAAGCCGCGCCCGATACCAGGGTGGTGGGACCCGAGGTATCAACCACATCATATTCAATGGCTGAGACTGCGCCCGGCACCGTAAACTGAATTTCATAAGGCCCTGAGCCAGCGGCGACGGCCGAGCTGTAAACATCCGCATCAAACACCACGGCTGGCGCGATTACGCCACTGCCGGTATTGGCCACGGCGGGCACTTCATTCAGCGCCATGGCACTGGGCACTTGCATAAAAATTTTACTGCCGGAATCGTCTGCGGTTATCTGGCGGGTTTCGCTGATTTGAAACGACCGCTGCCCCTGGTCACCATTAAATACGACGTGTTGCATGGCACCCGTTAATGTTTCGGTAAACGGTATCGATTGATTTTGAAACCCGGCAAACAGGTAATCTCCGGAAGAGTCCTGGGCATTTGCCAGGTTTAACAGTTGTTCGTAACGCTCCTCGATTTCACCACCAATCGCTGCCAGCGCGGTGGCATCATTGGCTATGCCATTTGCCTGGATGGTCAATTCCTTGATACGGAAAAAGGCGTTTTCAACCGCATCCAGCACCGTCTCTTCCAGTTTCAGTCGATTTTCAGCCAGCGTAATGTTTACATTGTATTGTTCATTCAGGCTGACAACCTGCTGCAACTGGAGTACACGGGCGGAAGCCGCCGGGTCATCGGAAGGCTTGGTCAGACGAACACCCGACGATATCTGGTTTTGCAGGTGAGCCAACTTGGTTTGTTGACGACCAAACGCTTCTATACCCTGTTGAAAAATTTGTGTTGATGAAATTCTCATATCAGATCCTCTTTAACGGGTCGAAGCGATTAACGTATCAAACAGGGTTTGCACGGTGCTGATGATTCTTGCAGTCGCTTCATAGGCCTGCTGGTACTTGATTAAATCTGCGGCTTCTTCATCCAGGTTAACCGCGGCTTTTGAATCGCGGCGATCACGTGCCTGAATTTTAAGGGCCTCGGTCGCTTCCCTTTGCGTGTCATACGCAGCGGTCTGTGTACCAACCCGTCCCACCAGGTTGCTATAGGCTTCCTGGTAGTTGGAATTACCGCCATCCAGCACACCGGTATTTTGCAGATTGGCCAGGTTCAGTGCGTTGCGGTTATCACCCTGGCCACCGGTATTGGCTTCTATGGTCAGCACATCGTTGGTCTGAGGAATCCCGGACAGTTCTGCCTGCCAGCCATTGGATTCAATAGTCATGCCATTGCTAAAGGGTATGGGAGCACCGGCCGCATAGGTTGTGGCCCCCACCGTCACCACCGAATCGGACGTAAAAGTCGTGGCCGAAGTAAAGGTCAACGTGACGGTATTCAACAGGTTGGCATTACTCATGTCCGTGACCTCGCCCGGCGAAATGGCGGCCGTGCCCAGGTTATCCAGCGAAGATCCGGTACGGATAGGTGCGCCAGCAGCAATCAATAACGGGTCAGAGATGAGCAGGTTAATGGATGCCGCACCCTCGATAGTGGGCTTGATACGAAAACTATCACCCGCAATGGGGGCACTGGCAACACCGTCCACCGTCACCGTCAGGCCTTCGAAAACAATCGTGGTATCGGCAGGCGCAGCATCGGCAACCGGCACGGAGGTATTACCGGAATCCGACACCATGGTCCAGTTGGCACCATCGAATTCCAGCGTGTAATCATAACGGGTCAGAGCCGTGGCATCGGATACAACCGCACTGATGACGCCGGTTCCGGTGTTGGTCACATTGGGAGTTATTGAAGGCGCATCAAAGCTGAAAAAGTTGGTCCCCAGGTTTCCATTCAGGTCCATGCCTTGCAGATGGGCATCATTGAACGTATCCGCCATGGCTATGGCCACGCGGCCCAGGTCATTGCGGGTATCGGTGAGTATGTAATCCCTGAATTCCAGCAGGGCACCGAGCTCTCCCCCACTTTTCAGAGAAGCACTGATGTCGGATACCTGGTTCAGGCCATTGTAGATTATCTGGTCCTGCGACGGATCGCCGGTATTGGGCACCGTACCTAGCGTGAAGGTATCGGTACCGGTGAGGATGGTCTGCCCGTTACCTATAAAAATAGACAGGTTATTTTCTCTTTCATTGACCACGCTGATGTTGATCTTTTCTGACAATTCATTCATCAGTTGGTCACGCCGGTCGAGCAGGTCAGAGGATTGCTGGGTGGGTTGTTCACCGGTACTCATGCTGTTCAGGTCGATATTGATATCCCTGATGTTACTTACCAGGGTATTGATTTCTTCAACCGTGGTACGTATGTCCTCGGCCGTACTTTCCTGTAATTGCTGGAATCGGGTATCAATATTATGAAAACGGGCCGTCATGGTATTGCCCACATTGATCATGTTATATCGAGCCGTAATCGACGATGGATCATCGGCCACGTCCTGAACCGCGGCGAAAAACTCGTGCATGATGGGCGAAATACCACCCACCGGATCGGCCAGTACATTATCGATATGGCCTGACAATTCCGCGAGCATTTCCAGCCGACTGTGAACCGAGGTGGTATCACGCACTTCAACGGTCAAGAACTGATCGTAGGAACGGCTCACGGCATTGATCTGTGCGCCGTTGCCATAAAACAAACCGCCCAGGCTGGATGGGTGTTGCGTGCCAATTTCCACCCGCTGGCGGCTGTATCCTTCCGTATTCACATTGGCGATATTGTGGCTGGTTGTGCTCAGCGCCCGTTGGTAGGTCAACAGGCCCGAAACAGCCGTATTAAGCATATCAGGCATGGCTGATCTCCCCCGATTGAGTTAAGGCGGCAAGCGCATGGGTTAAGGCCGGTCTGTTCATGATATTAATGATCTTGCTGGCATATTGCGGATCGGTGGCATAACCGGCTTTATGTAAATTTTTGATGTAGTGGGTATCGCTGCCCGAGTGATTTAGAGCGGCTTCATAACGAGTACTGGATTTTACAAAGGACACATAATCATCCATGGCTTCGGCCACTGAATCGTATGCCCTGAAGCGCGCTGATTCCTGTTGCATAGCACCCTGGCGAAACTCCAGGGTATTGTGCACAACACCCTGCCCGCGCCAGCTTTGACCGGCCTTGATGCCGAACAGGTTGAAGGCAATGCTGCCGTCCGGCTTTTTCATGGCATGCCTGCCCCAACCGGTTTCTAGTGCGGATTGCGCCACCAGCACCTTGGCCGACACCCCCAGTTGACTGGCGGCCTTTTGTGCATGTGGCCACAGGTCACTGATAAAACTTTGCCGGTCTGACCAGCCGTAAAAAGGTTTTAGCGTTTCCGTTTGCAGCGAAGAAGTTTCAGCAGTGACCGAATCGCTGGCCCGTGCCTGGGCCGTATCCAGCTGATAAGTCTGCACTGCCGGATTCTGTGCCTGATAAGTCATCACCGGCATCGGCAAGGTATTTACCCTGGCGGCCGGCAGGCGGTAAACAGGCAATTCCTTGCCCCCTTCCCCGGCAGCAGTTTGCCCTTCCGGTAAAAACCGGTTGATCTGTTTTTCCAGCACCTCGGCAATACCGATACCACCCTGCTTCGACAGCGTCATCGATAACTGCTTGTCATACATGTCGGTATAAAAATCCATGTTGCTGCTGTGCTGGGATTCATCAAACTTCGCTGCAGCGCGCATTTCCTTTAGCATCATCTGGATAAACAGGCCTTCAAACTGCTGTGCAGCGGCTTTACCGGCCGCCCGGGAATTCTGCCGGGCAGCCAGTTTCATGTCTGAAAACTGCTGCATATTCATATACAGATCGTGTGAGTTTGGCTGCAACATGGCGCTATTCGGTGTTCCTGATTGATTAAATTACAATTAACTCTGCAGAAAGCGCGCCAACTTGCTTGAGTGACTCTAAAATAGCCACCAGATCCCCGGGAGAAGCGCCCACCTGGTTGACGGCACGCACAATCTGGTCCAGCGTCACACCGGTATTGAACAGGAACATGCGGTTATCATCCTGGGTCACTTCTATATCACTTTGCACGGTTTCTACCGTCTCACCTTCCGACAAGGCACCCGGCTGACTGACCTGGTTGGTATTGGTGATGGTCACGGTCATGTTGCCATGGGACACCGCCGCCGAATAAACCCGCACATGGTTACCAATCACAACAGTACCGGTGCGTGAATTGACAATCACCTTGGCGGCGGCTTCACCGGGCTGGAATTCCAGGTTTTCAATAAAGGACATGAAACCCACGCGTTGATCGATCTTTTTCGGCGCATTGATCTTGACCGTCACGCTGTCCTGGGCAAAGGCGTTATCTGGCCCAAGCACATGGTTGATGGTGTCAGACAGGCGCTTTGCCGTGGTGAAGTCGGGTCGCTTAAGGTTCAACGTAATATGATCCCCGACAGCAAAAGGATTGGTTATTTCACGTTCAATGGTCGCGCCATTAGGCACCCGCCCTACGCTCGGTACATTGATGGTCACGCGGGAGCCGTCTGAGCCTTCCACACCCAGACCACCGACAATCAGGTTACCCTGCGCCATCGCATAAATCTGGCCGTCCGCACCTTTAAGCGGTGTCATCAACAGGCTACCGCCACGCAGGCTCTTGGCATTTCCGAGTGACGACACGGTGATATCAATCGATTGACCAATCTTGGCAAACGGAGGCAGGTCCGCATGGATACTGACCGCGGCAATATTCTTGACCTGCGGATTGACGTTGGCCGGCAGGGTAATGCCGTACTGTGACAACATGCTTTTCAAACTTTGTACCGTAAATGGCGTTTGCGCGGTCTGGTCACCGGTACCGTCCAGACCCACCACCAGGCCGTATCCAACCAGCTGGTTTTTACGCACACCCTGTATTTCGGTCAGATCCTTGATGCGTTCAGCACTGACGGTTGAAGACAACAGCAGCAGGACGAACAGCAATGGGGTTTTTAATAGTTTCATGATGAACTCCTAAAACGGAAAGACCGGGCTGTCGAAGAAGCGACTTAACCAGCCCTTGGTGTTGGCCTCTGCGATGACACCACCACCACCGTAAAAAATGCGTGCATTCGCCAACTTGCCGGACACCACCACATTATTGGCACTGACATCCTGCGGCCGCACGATGCCGGCGATACGAATAAATTCAGAACCCTGGTTCAAACCGATGATTTTCTCACCGCGCACCACCAGGTTCCCATTCGGTAGAATGTCCGTCACCATGACCGATATTTCACCGCGAAGGCTGTTGCTTTGTGCGGTATCACCACTGCCAGCAAAGGCCCGCTCGGCACTCAATCCACTATTGAGAAAGGTTTCACCATTATGTGTGGGTGAAATACCGAACAAGGTCCCCGCACCTATGGTGACATCATCATCCTTGGCGGTATTGGTCGCAGCCGACTTGGAGGCGTTGGTCGATTCGGAAAGGGTAATACTGAGCAAATCGCCGACACGGAAGGCCTTACTGTCTTCAAACAACCGGACCGAGCGGCCTGATTGAAAGATGGAACCGTTGTTAACCGGTTGAAAACGTGGCGCTTTCAAATCAACCGGTGCAAACATCGGATCGGGTTGTACTTCCATACGGGTTGAGGCACAACCGTGTAACAATAAAAAAGCGGCCGAGAGGAATAACGAACGTTTTAGTAAATGTGTCATGACATCACCTAGACATTGTTATTCAGGTATTGAAGCATGCCATCAGCAGTCGAAATCAACTTTGAATTCATTTCATAGGCACGCTGGGTTTCAATCATGCCCACCATTTCTTCAACGATATTGACGTTGGAACCTTCCAGCGCTCCCTGGGTTAATCGACCCAGGCCGGTTAATCCCGGTGTACCCGCCTGTGCCGCGCCGCTGGCGGCAGATTCCAGAAACAGGTTTTCACCGATCGGTTGCAAACCGGTGGGATTGATAAAATTGGCCAGCTGAATATTGCCAACGGCTGAAGGGGTTGGATTACCCTGCGTGGTCACTGAAACCACACCGTCCTGGCCAATGGTAATGGACTGCACATCGGAGGCGATGGAGATGCCGGGCTGCAAAGTGTAACCGGAGGCGGTCACCAATTGCCCCTGGTCCGACACCATGAAAGCGCCATCGCGGGTGTAGGCTTCGGTACCATCCGGCAACAAGATAGGAAAGTAACCCTTTCCGTCGATGGCGACATCCAGTGAATTTTCGGTAGTCTGGATCGATCCCTGCGTATGCATTTTTTCGGTGGCTACCACGCGGGTACCGGTACCCAGCATGAGGCCTGATGGCAGGCGCGTATCCTGAGAAGTCTGGCCGCCGACCTGGCGTACATTCTGGTACAGCAAATCTTCAAATACGGCACGCGACTGTTTAAAGCCTGTGGTGCTGACGTTTGCCATATTGTTTGATATAACGGCTAAGCGGGTCTGTTGGGCGTCGAGACCGGTTTTAGCAACCCATAGGGCCTGGTTCATGATTATTCTCCTGTGTTTTGGGGCATTCACAGGGTTTTATGCAGGGACCGTGCCAGACATGGTTTTTCCATGGAAAAAAGTTACCGGTCAGGTATTCATACCTTTCATCCAATTAAGCGGCAACCGCGTTGAAGACAGGGATATTTAAACTAGACTCAGAAGTTCTACCTCTTACTTAAGGAATAGAGAATGAATCGTTATCTTTTATTGGTACTGGCCAGTTTATGCTTCCCCACTCAACTCATCGCCCAGTCCGGAGACTATCCGGGGCGATCGGTTTACCCCAAGGTAAAGGTGTATGAAACCGAACAATTGCAACAGGCTTTTGATCAAGTCATCGTGGTTGATGTTCGTTCCAACTACGAATACGAAACCCTGCATATCAACAATGCCATTAATATTCCGCTCAACAGTAAAGGTTTTACCAAAAAGGTGGCGGCACTGGAGACTGATGGAAAACCCATCGTGTTTTACTGCAACGGCCATACCTGCTACAAATCCTACAAGGCCACCACCAGGGCCATGAATGCCGGTATCCCCAATGTCTTTTCCTATGACTCCGGTATATTCGACTGGGCCACGATCTACCCGGAAAAAGCCACCATGCTGGGACATACGCCGATCAATGCAGATCGCCTGATCAGTAAAGCCAAACTGAAAGAACACCTGCTCGATCCGGCGCAATTCTCCGCAAAGATCAATGACAAAACGGTGATACTGGATATTCGCGAACCGGCACAAAGAGGTCTGATCGAGCTGTACCCCTATCGCCAGGAAAACATATCGCTCAACCAAAAGAAAAAACTGGTAAAGTTATTCAGCAATATACTGGAAAGCGGCAAAACCTTGCTGGTCTATGATGAAGCCGGCAAACAGGTACGCTGGCTGCAATATTATCTGGAGGCCAAGGGTATCAGTAACTATTACTTTATGGCGGGCGGGGTGAAACAGTATTTTAAGGATATCAGAAGCTAAATCGGTTTAAGCGGGGTGCGCAGTACGCGCACCCTCGGCATCAAGGCCTGGCATCCTCAGCGCTTTCCTTTTCCGGAAGCAACAGGTCAGAACGCGAAATTCCGAGTGCCAGGGCACTGGCACTGGCTACATAGATCGATGAATAGGTACCGACAACTACACCTATGATCAACGCCATCGCGAAGGAAGCGATGACTTCCCCACCAAATACATACAGCGAAATCAATACCAGCAAGGTGGTCAAAGAGGTCATCAAGGTTCGGGAAATGGTCTGGTTGATTGAAATATTAATAATTTCAATCGAGGATTTTTTGCGAATCTTACGAAAATTCTCGCGAATCCGGTCAAACACAACAATGGTGTCATTCAAGGAGTAGCCGATAACCGCCAGCACCGCCGCCAGAACACTGAGATCAAAATCCAGTTGCAGGATTGAGAACACACCCAGGGTAATTACCACGTCGTGAATCAAGGCCGCGACCGCACCCAGCGAAAACCGATATTCAAAACGCAGTGATACATAGATCAGGATCGCAATCAAAGCATACAATACGGCAAGACCGCCATCTTCCCGCAGTTCTTCACCCACCTGGGGGCCGACAAAATCAACCCGGCGCACATCGATATCCGTTTCATTTTGCTGTTTTAACAGATTGATCACCCGGGTACTTAATTCGGCCTTATCCTGATCTTTCTGAGGTGCCAGTCGAATAAGCACATCTTTGGCGCTGCCAAAATGCTGCACGATGGCATCCTTGTATCCACCCTGCTCCAGCGCCTGACGTATCGGTCCGAGATCAACGGATGTAGGGTAACCCAGCTCGATGACACTACCACCGGTGAAATCAATGCCGACGTTGAGCTTGTTAATCACCAGGCTGACGATAGAGACCAGGATCAGCAGCAGCGAAACCGTCATCGCCAGTTTGCGCACTCCCATAAAATCAATGTCTTTAAACATAGGCATAGTCTTGTTACCTTTTAAATGGCCAGTTTTTTAATGCTTTTGCGGCCATAAATCAGGTTCACGATAGCACGTGTGCCCAAAATAGCCGTAAACATGGAAGTGAGGATGCCAATGGACAGGGTCACCGCAAAACCCTGAATTGGACCGGTACCAAAACTGAACAAAATGATGGCAGCGATCAGGGTCGTGATATTGGCATCTGCGATGGTACCGAAGGCTTTTTGGTAACCGGCAAATATCGAGGCCTGTGGTGAATTACCCAAGCGTATTTCCTCGCGGATACGCTCAAAAATCAATACGTTGGCATCCACCGCCATGCCCACGGTTAACACGATACCGGCAATACCCGGAAGCGTCAGCGTGGCCTGGATAAGGGATAAAACAGCCACCATCAATACCAGGTTCAGGGTCAGAGCCACATTGGCGATCAGGCCAAACATCTTGTAATAAATCGCCATGAAAACAAGAACCGCGAGAAAACCGATAATGACCGACTTGAAACCCTTGTCGATATTTTCCTGACCCAGGCTGGGACCCACGGTACGCTCCTCGACAATAATCATGGGGGCGCGTAAAGCACCGGCGCGCAGCAACAGTGCCAAATCCCGTGCCTCACGGGTGCTGTCAAGGCCGGTAATATGGAAACGCTTGCTTAACTGGTCACGAATGGTGGCCACATTGATGACACGCTGTTCGGTTTTTTTGATGCGTTTTTTGACCCCGTCTATTTCGCGCATTTCGTATTTATCTTCAATAAATACTACAGCCATGGGTTTACCGATGTTTTCGCGCGTGATCTTACTCATACGGTCAGCGCCCTTGCCATTCAGTGTGATGGTGACATCCGGGGAACCCGACTGACTGTCAAAACCGGAAGCTGCACCGACAATCTGGTCGCCGGTCACGATAACACGACGCTTGAGTAATACCGGTGAACCATCGGTTTCTTTATACAATTTTGTGCCGACCGGAATCTTTCCTGACGATTCGGCGGCCGTCCAATCGGTCAGGGAACCGTGCACCAGGCGAAATTCCAGGGTTGCAGTGGCACCCAGTATCTCCTTGGCGCGCACCGTATCCTGCACGCCGGGCAATTGCACCACGACCCGTTCTTCACCCTGACGTTGTATGACCGGTTCGGCCACGCCCAATTCGTTAACACGATTCTTCAGGGTGGAAATATTCTGATCCAATGCCGCTGATTTTTCGGTTTTCAGGGCTGTTTCGCTATAGTTCAGATTAACGAAAAAACTGCTTTCGCCTTCAGTGGTAGAAAATTCGAAGTCGCGGAATTCCTCTTCCAGCTTTTCCAGTCCTTTTTGTTGATCCTGCAGGCTGCCGAACCGTACCGCCAGGCCATTGTTGGTAATCTGTACCGTTTTGTAACGCACCTTCTCTTCGCGCAGGTAGGTCCTGATTTCGGACGAGGCCCGGTTCAACGATTTAAGAATAGCCGCATCCATATCCACTTCCATCAGAAAGTGCACGCCACCGCGCAGGTCAAGGCCAAGATACATGGGCAGTGCATTCATGGAACTCAACCATGGCGGTGTTGCCGCAGCCAGATTCAGCGCCACGGTATAACGGCTGTCTTCTTTCTGCAGCACATCTTTAATATCCGAGGCGGCTTTTAACTGGTGCTCTTCACTGTCAAACCTTACCAGCACAAAACCACTACCCAGTTCTATCGATTTGTAATCAATCGCCAGGTTTTGTAACACCGTTCTTACATGGTCAAGCTCTTCTTCATTGATCAGATTGACTCGATGTGAAATCTGTACTGCCGGATCCTCACCGTACAGGTTTGGCGCAGCGTAAATCAGTCCTATGACGACTACGGAAATCAGCAACAGGTATTTCCATAAAGGGTATTGGTTAAGCATTGGTAGTCCGAGACCCGGGGTAAATTAGATAGTCTTGATAGTGCCTTTGGGCAATACCGTCGAAATGGCATGGCTTTGTACTTTAACCTCAACCTTGTCCGCAATTTCACAGGTCAGAAAGCCCTCTGAAACGTCCGTGACCTTGCCGACAATGCCGCCCTGGGTGACAATTTCGTCGCCTTTCTTGATCGTTTCAACCATTTGTTTGTGTTCCTTGGCTTTCTTCTGCTGTGGTCTGATCAGCAAAAAATAGAAGATGACAAAGAGGATAATTAACGGCAGAAAAGACATGATAGGATCTGCCTGTTGCGCCGGCGCGGCCTGGGCCATGGCATCACTGATAAAAAAGCTCATAAAAATTCCTGAATGGATGGGGTAAAAACGGCGCGTATTATGGCACAGCGCACGATTGATATGAAAGTTTAATTCTCTGCCTGGAAGCGTTAGGCCATAAACAGGTACTAACTGCCCGACTGCGGTTTATACAGTTGATAAAAAACCCGGGCAAATTCATTGAACCGGTTCTCTTCGATAGCGTGCCTTATTTTTTTCATCAAATCCTGAAAATAGTACAGGTTATGGATGGTATTCAGGCGTGAGCCCAAAATTTCATGGCATTTATCCAGGTGTCTCAAGTAGGCACGGCTGTAGTTTCGACAGGTATAACAGCCACAATGCTCATCCAGCGGGCGTGTATCGTTGGCATATTGACTGTTGCGGATCTTGATGATGCCATGATGCGTGTACAGATAACCGGTGCGCGCATTGCGTGTGGGAATGACGCAGTCAAACATGTCAATGCCGCGTCGCACGCCTTCGATCAAATCCTCCGGTTTACCCACTCCCATCAGGTAACGCGGTTTATCCACCGGCATCTCTGGCAGGCAGACATCCAGTATCTGGTTTCGCTCGTCTGCCGGTTCACCCACCGACAGGCCACCGATGGCATATCCATCAAAACCGATACTGACCAGTTGATGGATGGATTTTTTCCTCAGGTCCTCGTACATGCCGCCCTGCACGATGCCAAATAATGCAGACGGATTACCTTCGTGTGCCATTTTGCTGCGCCTGGCCCAGCGTAAAGACAACTCCATCGAGGCACTGGCCTCGTGTTTGCTGGCTGGATAAGGGGTGCATTCATCGAAGATCATGACGATATCGGAACCCAGCTCACGCTGCACCTGCATGGAAATTTCCGGGGTTAATTCGACAGGCGCTCCATCCACCGGCGAATTAAAGTTAACCCCCTGTTCACTGATCTTGCGCATATCGGCCAGGCTAAATACCTGGAAGCCACCCGAATCGGTCAGGATCGGGCCCTGCCAGTGCATGAAGTCGTGCAGATCACCGTGTTGTTTAATGATTTCGGTGCCAGGACGCAGCATCAGGTGAAAGGTGTTGCCAAGAATAATTTCGGCACCGATGTCCTTCAGTTCTTCCGGAGTCATCGCCTTCACGGTACCGTAGGTACCCACCGGCATAAAGGCCGGGGTTTCCACCGTGCCACGATCAAAGGTGAGTCGCCCGCGGCGTGCAGAATGATCAATATTATCGAGTTGGAATTTCATAAAGAATTATTTTCTGGTGTTTTTATTGATCGCTATTTTACGGTTTCCGGTTACGAATGAACATTGCATCGCCATAACTGAAAAAGCGGTATTTGTGCTGTACAGCATGGCGGTAGGCATCCAGCATAAACGCTTTGCCGGCGAATGCACTTACCAGCATCAGCAGCGTGGAACGCGGCAAATGAAAATTGGTCAACATCGCATCAACCACGTTAAATTGAAACCCGGGCGTGATGAATAAGCGGGTATCGCCTTGAAAAGGTTTGATCTCACCACCCTGTGCCGCTGTTTCCAGGCTGCGTACCACGGTGGTGCCGATGGCCACAACCCTGCCACCTTTTTTCCGGGTTTGTTGAATGTGCTCGCAAACCTGCGCCGACACGTCCACCACCTCGGCATGCATGACATGTTTCGCCACATCATCCACGCGAACCGGCTGAAAGGTCCCCGCACCCACATGCAGGGTAACAAAGGCCTGTTCGACACCCTTCTGTTGCAGCTGATCCAGCATGCGCTGGTCAAAATGCAGACCGGCCGTGGGAGCCGCCACGGCTCCCGGCTCACGCGCGTAAACGGTTTGATAACGTTGCCGGTCAGTATCCTCATCAGCGCGTTGAATATAGGGGGGCAGCGGCATGTGTCCGTGTTGCTGTAACAAATCAAGCCAGCCCTGATTTTGCCCCTGGCGGACGATAAACAACTCGTCTTCACGTCCCAGCACTTGTGCATGGATGGCATTTTCCAGCACCAGTCTGGTTCCGGCGCGTGGCGACTTGCTGGAACGTATATGGGCCAGCAGGGTGTGATCATCCAGCAGGCGTTCCACCAGCATTTCTATCTTGCCGCCACTTTCCTTTTGCCCAAACAAGCGCGCCGGAAATACGCGGGTATCATTAAAAATAACCAGGTCCCCGGGCTCCAGGTAGTCGTCCAGACGGGAAAACTGCTCGTCACGAACGGTTTTTTCCACGGCATCAAGTACCAGCAGGCGGGAAGCACGACGTTGTTCCAGCGGCTGTTGCGCAATCAACTGCTCTGGCAGTTCATAATCAAAGTCTGAAGCTTTCATGATGATGCGGGGTAGAGTGCCGTACTATTTTCAGGGGGCGCAATCATACTGGCAGACGGGTTGTCAGGGCAACGCAGGTTATCAATGAATATAAAAAATTTATCCTAATTTTATGTATCACTCGTTTAGATTATCCATTAAAATCCCCTGCCATTACGCCGGGGTGGCGGAACTGGTAGACGCGGCGGATTCAAAATCCGCTGGTGGTAACACCTTGGGGGTTCGAGTCCCCCCCCCGGTACCATAAACAATTCTTGCAGGTCCATTTGACCAAGGCCTGTTAGCACTCATTTGATTTCCACTGCTGGAGGCCATTTTTTCTTCCAGCAAGGCAGAATTTTAGTCACAACAGAGGCCATCAAATGAGTGCTAACAGGCTCTAGATGTTTGTTCTTTAACATCCGGTCAATAACCTTTTTCTGTCACTTATTACTTAAGAGAGCATCATGAAAAGAATCGGAATAATTCTCGTCAGTCTTATCAGCTTGATCAGCTTCAATGCACAGGCGCAGATGCCTGGTTACGGTTATAGCCAGCCTTATGCTTACTACCCTAACTATCAGCAACAATCTCCGGCCCAATTACTGGAAATGGGCGTCAAGGTCCTGCAGGACTATCTAAAATCCGGAAAAATTGATAACCAGTCCAAGGTCATCGATTTTCTCGACAGCCAGATGGCACAATTTTTTGACTTTGAGCAGATGTCACAGTGGGCGGCCGGTTTTCATTACAATCGCATGAACTCTGCGCAGAAATACATCTTTCAGTCCAACCTGAAAAAAATGTTTTTCTCCGCTTTCGCCCGCATAGTCAGCGCCTATGGCGATGCTCAACCGCGCATCGAGTTTCTGCCGGCCCGTCGCCAGGGTTATGACCAGGTACTGGTCACTGCGCGGGTTATTCCTGCTAACAGCTACCCCATTCGTATCGATTTCCATTTCATGCAGGGGCCTTCCGGCTGGAAAATTTACGATGTAGGCACCAATGGCAGCAGCGCTGTTGCCTACTACCGCGCCTATTTCAACAACCTGATTCGCAGCCGTGGATTCAACGCCCTGTTGAAACAGTAAGCTAACGGGAGTCTCATGGATACACATCGCCTGCTGACGCGGCTGAGTCATCGCATTCTTCTGCAATTTCTGCTGGCCATCATTCTGGTGGCAGCAGCCATTACCTACAATGCCGAGTTCCTCAAGCAGTTTTACCTGGAAAATCAGCAGACCCAGACTGGCATTATCCTCAACAGCATCATAGTTGGTATTCTGTTGTTCGGCCTGTTGAACCTGCTGTTTTTGTTATTGCGCTACAATCGGGAAGAATCCGCCATAGCCGGTTTTGTCGAAAATGTCGAGGCCATACGCAAGGATCCCACCGAAGGCCTGAATGTACATAGCTTGATCGTAAAACGATTTGCGACCATGAAATCCATCAACACGGCCCATGGTGAAATCAACCATAATGCGCTGGCTGCCATGCTTACTGCGGATGAAAGCACGCGCCTGGGTATCGTGCGTTTTATCAATAACATCCTGATACTGACCGGTGTTTTCGGTACCATTGTTTCACTCTCCATCGCCCTGATCGGGGCATCGGACCTGATCGACACCGCTTCATCCGGCCTGGAAGGAATGGGGCTTGTCATCCACGGCATGTCCACCGCCCTGTCCACCACCATCACGGCCATCGTCAGTTATGCCTTATTTGGTTATTTTTACCTGCGCGTACGCGATGTGCAGGTGCATTTAATCAGCGGTATCGAACACCTGACCTCGGTTTACCTGATTCCCAAGTTTGTCAAACGCAGTGAAGATATTGTCAACCAGATGGCCGGGCTGATTAAAGGCATCATCCGCGCCACCGAAAAGATGACCGAAACCCAGGAAACCTACCAGGCTTCTGCCTCGATTCTGCACCAGACCATCTCCAGCAACAAGGAACAGATGGATAATCTGTCGAACGATATCACCATAATCAAAAAGCTGTTACGAGAAGGTTTCCGCCTGCCCGGGCCATTTGACCAATAACCCATGAGTGCTTTCACTCCCATAGGTCAACATCACCTCGAAACCGATAACGAAGGTTCGTTCTGGCCCTCGTTCACCGACATCATGATGGTGGTGGTTTTGATCTTCTTGCTGGCAACCAGCCTGTTGATCGTGCGTAACTGGCAACTGGTGAGCGAATTACAGCAAAGTATTGAAGCTGAAAGGCTGGCGGCGGAGATGATCCAGTCCACCTCGCAGGAAAATGCCACGCTGGAAGAGCGCCTGATCAATGCCGAACAAATGAATTCCATCCTGCGCCTGCGCATCCTGGAAAAAGATGAACTGTTACGCAAGGCACGAGATGAAGAGTTGAAAAAACAACAGATCATCATCGGTTTGAACCTGGACAAGGATGCGCTCACCCAGAAGATAGAAAATACCCAAACCGAGTTAAGCGAGGCGCAATCACGCATCGTTGTCATCAGCGATGAGTCCGACGACCTGAGCCGGCAACTGGCCACCCTTAAGCTACAACTGGACCAGCAACTACAACTGACCAAGGCCAGCGCACAGGAACTGGAACTGGCGCGGGCAGAAATAGCCGTACTAAACGCCAGCTCTGAAAAACAGCAACAAAGCATCAACCTGCTGGAACAGGAAAAGGCGGAATACAATCGCCAGTTGTTAACACTCAAAGGCGACTATGAAGTCGTCAAATCCAAATACGAGCAATTAATAAAACCGGCCCGTAGCGCCAAGGGCAAGTACGTCGCCGAGGTTTACTACGTTAAACAAGAAGGTGGTAAAGTCATTCGATTCAAACAACCCGGTGACGGTGATTTTCAGAACCTGACTCTGGCACAGGTCGAAAAGAAACTGGATAGGCTCAAACAGGAAAAAGGCAAGGATCTCTACGTTAAAATCATCATCCCCAAGGACAGTGGCCTGACCTATAACGAAGCCTGGAACTTCATGAAGAACCTGCTGGACAAGTATGATTATTATTACCAGAAACCCGAATCCCAACCCGGGCAGGAGTAATCCATAGCCTGCTGTTCAGCTGATATTCAGTCGGGCCAGCAATAATGTCGTTGAAAGTGGATATCTCACCCTAATTTTCTTATGCTACACGCTTAAATACACAAATCAGGAGGCACAATGAACAAAACATTCAAGTTATCACTTATCGCCGCATCCATGGCTTTCAGCGCTTCGCTACATGCCGCAGATGTCAAAGTTGCTTTTCTGGGCGGTTTCACCGGACCGCTTGAAAGCCTAACCCCCCCTATTTATGCCGGGGCCAAACTGGCCATTGACCAGGCCAATGCCCAGGGTGGTGTTTTGAACGGGTCCAAAATCAAACTGCTGAAAGGTGATAGCACCTGTGCCGATGCCACAGCAGCCTCCAACGTGGCGGATCGCATGGTCAACTCCGAAAAGGTTTCAGCCATTGTCGGCCCGATGTGTTCCGGTGCCACCATTGCTGCCGCTAACAACGCGGCCATACCGGGTGGTGTCACACTGATTTCACCGTCTGCCACCTCCCCTGCATTGACCGACCTGAAAGACAACGACCTGGTCTTTCGCACCGCACCTTCCGATGCTTTCCAGGGCAAAATGATGGCCAAGTTGCTTAAATCCAAAGGCATTAACGACATCGCCATCAGTTATGTGAATAACGATTATGGTAAAGGTTTTGCTGAATCCCTGGCTGCTGCTTTTACGGCACAGGGTGGCAACGTGGCCGCCAACCAGGCGCACGAAGATGGCAAGGCTGATTATCGTGCCGAGTTGGGTTCACTGGCCTCTTCCGGCGCACCAACACTGGTGGTACTGGCTTATGCCGATGGATCGGGACAGACTATTATTCGCCAGGCCATGGAAAGTGGTGATTTTGAACAGTTTGTCGGCGGCGACGGCATGGTCGGCGATAAGCTGATCGGTGCGCTGGGTGGCAAGCTCGACATGATTGCCACCAAACCGGGTTCACCCGAACTGGCTGGTAAAGCACCTTTTGTTAAAGCCGCGAAAGCAGCCGGCATGGATCCGGATGCCGTTTTTTCAGCCCAGGCTTATGATGCCGCCTTTATCATCGCACTGGCCATCGAGAAAGCCGGCTCCACTGATCGTGCCGCCATTGCCAAGGCCGTGCGTGGTGTTGCCACAGCACCCGGCATCGTGATACTGCCCGGTGAATGGAAAAAAGCGCTTGCCGCAATCAAAGCCGGTAAAGACATCAACTACCAGGGCGCATCCGGTAATCATGAGTTTGATGCCGCGGGTGATGTTCCCGGTGTCATCGTTGAAATGACGGTAAAAGACGGCGCTTTCGTAGAAGTGGGTGCAATCAAGTAAAACCCGCTCCTTGGTTACCATAAAAAACCCGGACTTGTTCCGGGTTTTTTTATGGGCCATCGCATTGTACCGGGGGATGGTAGGTAACCCGGTTGTGGTCTATGCAAAATGGTGAATTTTCTTACCGGATGGTAACCATCGAATCCATTAGATTAACCCCTGAATCCGACAGGCTCCTGGGCATTGTGATGAGCCAGGCCCTGGATAACCAGCAGAGCCGCCCTTAATGTTCCCGAATTTTTTCAGGGATCAATCCACTGGGCGCAAAACGCAATACCAGGGTAATGGTCAGACCAATCAGGAATACACGCATTTGCAAGGCACGACTGTCGAAGTCATTGGGGACCTGCCAGGCAAACCATTCCAGCCCCAGGTGCTTGATACCTTCAAAAACCCACAGGGTGGCCGGTTCTGACATAACCCAGACGATATAAACAATCACGGTACCAATCAACGTACCGGTATTGTTGCCGGCCCCACCCAGTATCACCATGACCCAGATAAGAAAGGTATGGTGCAAGGGCAAAAAACCGGAGGGGTCAAAGATACTGTTAAAAGTGACCAACGCCGCACCGCCTACGCCCATCAGCACAGAACCAAGGATAAATACTTCAAGACGACGGCCATTCACATCCTTACCCATGGCGGCTGATGACAATTCATTATCGCGTATGGCACGTATCATTCGTCCCCAGGGTGCCGAATAAGCGCGTTGCAATAACCAGAAAATGACGGCAATAATGACGATGGTAACCGACAGGTATTGCGCCCGGGAGGCAATAAAACCAATCTCCCCGGGTGTTTCTACCGGCCATGGCAAAGGCGACACCGTGAGTGTACCGCGGGTTAACCAATCCGCATTTTTTAGCACGGCCTTGATAATTTCCGCAATGCCCAGGGTGGCTATAGCCAGGTAATCGCTACGCAACCCCAGACAAATATGGCCAACAAACCAGGCCAGTATGCCGGCAACGATACCACCCGCGATCCAGCCCATCCACACCGGCAGGCCAAAGCCGCCTATAAACCCCGCACCTGTTTCAATACCACGGGCAACCGGCGCCAGGTTTTGCATGAATACCAGGTAAGTGATGGCAATAGCGATAACCACCAATAAGCGGCGCAGTTTTATTCTGTTACGTAAGGTCGGTAAGCTGTTTATTCCCCAGATAATGGCAACACCGAGCAACAGTTTGGCAAATACCCAACCCAGTTGTGACGAAAAATCCGACTGCCAGAAGGCCTCATTGACCGGGTAAGAAACCAGCATACTGACAAAAGCTGCCAGTGCGATAAAGCCCATGATGCCGGCGTTAAACAGCCCGGCAAATCCCCATTGAATTGTCAGCCCCAGTGCAATGATGGTAAAACAGGCAATCTCTGTCAGCATCCGCAAACCAAAGGCGCTACCAAAATTTGCAAACACCAGCGCTATCAATACGCCACAAAAACTGACAATAAGGGCTTCTTTTTTATAACCGGTTAACAACGTGTTCATATTACCTTACCCTTGAATAAGCCCGTTGGGCGCCAGATCAGAATGACGACGAGGATAAAAAATGGCACGGTGATCTTGTATTCGGTTGGCACCAGGGCCAGGTTGCTGGACAACTCAAACCACTCCGGCAACGAGTCGCGAAACGGGCGCAGAAAAATGGCCCAGTTAAATATTGACAGGGTTTCTGCAAAACCCACAACGTACCCTCCAACTATGGCCCCATAAGGATGACCAACACCACCCACAATAGCCGCGGCAAAAATCGGTAACAGCAGGTTAAAGCTTAAATCCGGTTTCAGACTGACATCCAGCGACAGTAAGGTGCCGGCGGCTGCGGCCAGGGATCCTGCAATCAGCCAGGTCACGATCGTTACCTTCTGAATATTGATACCGGAAACACGAGCCAGGTCCGGGTTGTCTGATACCGCGCGCATGGCCTTGCCGAATTTGGTCTTGTTTAAAATGTAATGAATGGCAAATACCGAAAACAGGGTGAACAGGAATAAAAGAATCTGCGGTTCGGTGATGACGATTTTACGGCTGGCATCTTCAAACGGTAAGGCAATGCGAAAGATATCCTTGCGTTCGGCAAAGAAAAAGTAGCGCGCTTCAATGCCGCCGAACAGGCGGATAAGCCCCTGCAGCATCAGGGTCACGCCGATTGAAGCCATCACCATGACCACCGGGCTGACATTATTATTCCTCAGCGGCAGGTAAAAGGTTTTATCCAGCAAAACCGCGATGATGGCCGTCAACAACATGGCCACAGGCAACATGACAAAACCGGTTGGCAGGCCGATAGCCTGACCCGCCTGTGGAAACATCACGGTCAATGCAAATGCAAAAAAAGCCCCCAGGGTCATCATGTCACCGTGCGCGAAATGGGCAAAACGCAATATGCCGAAGATCAGCGTTACACCAATGGCGCCCATGGCGTAGACCGAGCCAATGGCGGCGCCGGAGATCAATACCTTGTTGATAAAAAAAATGATTTCGTTCATTACTTATCCGCCCAGGAAGGAACGTGCCACATCATCATCTTGCAGCAGGGCCTGCCCTGTATCAGTAAAGGCATTTTGCCCGGTCACCAGCACGAATCCCATGTCGGCAATCGCCAGTGCCTGGCGCGCATGCTGCTCGACCATTAATACCGTCACACCAGACTTGTTGACGGCGATAATGCGTTCAAAGATTTTTTCCATAAATAACGGTGACAGGCCAGCCGTCGGTTCATCCAGCAATAACAGGCTGGGATTAGACATCAACGCCCTGCCCATGGCGACCATCTGGCGCTGACCACCGGAAAGCTCGCCAGCCGGCTGGTTACGTTTTTCTTTCAAAGGTGGAAAGTAACCGTACACCTTGTCAATGGAGTCCGATAAATCGTCGCTGCGAATAAACGCGCCCATCTCCAGGTTTTCTTCAACGCTCATCGACTCAAACACGTTGAATTCCTGTGGCACAAAAGCCAGGCCCTGTTGCACCAGTTGATCCGCACGCAGATGAATAATGCTCTTGTCATTATGGGTGATTTCACCACTGTGAATATTGAGCAGGCCAAAGATGGATTTAAGCAGCGTGGACTTCCCTGCACCGTTCGGCCCCACTATGACACCTATTTGTCCCTGCTGCAGGGTCATATCCACATTCTGCAGAATGGGAGCATTATTGCCATAGCCTGCCACCAGGTTAGAAACATTTACCAGGCTCATGTCTTGGTTACTCCGCCTCCGAAATAGGCTATTACCACTTCCGGATTCTCTCGAATCTCTTCTATGCTGCCCTGCATCATTTTCCTACCCTCGGCCATAACGATGACCGGTGAACATAACTGGGCGATCATGTCCATGTCATGTTCGATCACAAAAAAGGTGTAACCGAGTTCCTTATTAAGACGCTGAATATTCTCTAACAAATCCTGCAACAAGGTTCGGTTCACACCTGCTGCCACTTCGTCCAGCAACACCACCTTGGCATCGACCATCATGGTTCGACCCAGTTCCAGCAATTTTTTCTGGCCACCGGACAGGTTACCGGCCAGTTCATTCTTGATATGGCCTAGTTTCAGAAAATCGATGACATCCAGCGCTTTTTGCTGAACCTCGAGTTCAAAGGCCCGCACCCTGGCGGGTCGAAACCAGACATTGGACAGCTGTTCACCGGGTTGACCGGTTGGCACCATCATCAGGTTTTCCAGCGCCGTCAGATTTGAGAATTCCTGTGCAATTTGAAAGGTGCGCATTAATCCGCGCTTAAAAAGTTGCTGCGGGTTATGCTGGCTCACATCTTCGCCATCGTAGATAATCTGCCCGCTGTCAGGGAGAAATGCCCCCGCGATCAGGTTGAACATGGTGGTCTTACCCGCACCGTTGGGACCAATCAAACCGGTAATACTGCACTTTTCAAGTTCTATCGAGCAATCATCAATCACTTTTAAGGAATTGAAAGATTTACTGACCTGTTTAACTTCAAGGATATTGCTCAAGGTATTCTTTTGATTATAGAGTCGTGCTCGATTCTAACCGAAAATCGACATCTGTACTGCTTAAAATGTAATATCGACGCGATAAACCAGCTCGCATTTCGCTGAAATATCACTATACATAGAGTCAATATGATTAACTTTCAGCGCAGTACAGCTGTTTATTCCATGCCTAATAAAACGGTAAGCAAACTCTGAACACATGAAAACGCTCATTTTTATCATCGTACTGGCTACCCTGGGCTTTATGGGCTACCAGCATTACAGCAAGCAACAGGAACTTCTGCAGCAACAACAGCAGGCCCTCGAAAAGTATGAACGAGACAAAAAAGCCCTGGAACAGGCTCGTTCTACCAAAGACCCCAAGGCCATACAGAACTTCATCTATCAGTACCCCAATTCGGCCTGGATCAATACGGCACGTTATTATCTGGAAAAACAGATTCTCGATAATGCGATCAAGGCGCGTAACATCAATGCCCTGCAACGTTTCACCGAGACGTATCCTAACAGCGTGTGGAAACAGTCAGCCATTGACTATGAAAAAAAAATTCGCATTGAAAACCGTAATAAACTCACCGAATCCAAACCTACATCTGAACCCACTCATGAACGAGTTAATAAAACCAGAAAAACGATAAATACTCCCGTAATGTTTGATCAACAACCCTCCCCGTCACAAACAAATGCCACCAAGCAGGCAAAAGACGATGCCATGGACCGGGTAAACCGGGCCCTGTCAATCTATCAGAAAATCAACAAGGAAAAATCGAAACAGGTACAAAAGCAACAACAGCAGCGTCAACAACTGGCACAGCGGGAAAAGCGTTGTAATAAACTCAGAGACCAGCTTAAACAATTCAGGTCAAACGTACGCTGGTATGAATTGAATGAAGATGGCGAACGCGTCTACCTGGATAAAAAAACCGTTAAAGCCAACCAGCAAAGCATACAAAACGACATCAAACAATACTGCCAGTAAGGGCTGAAATCACGTATAACCGATAGGCATCAGTGACGGTTGTTTGTATAATCACGCCAGATTTTTCTATCTTCAGTCCCCTTGGCACAGCTGGATAGCGCGGCTCCCTCCTAAGGAGCAGGTCAGAGGTTCGAATCCTCTAGGGGACGCCATTCATAATAAAGGGGGCTTCATGCCTCCTTTTTTATGAATAGCTTCGGTTAGACAGATGAGAGCCTCCCCCATAGGTTCGACAAAATTGGGCTCTACCCAATTAACGGGGGATAGCACTCATTAAACCCTGTTAATAATACCGTCCCATCCACAATGGGTCAGGACTCTTAATCGATAGTTTTCTGAAGCTTCTCTCGAAATAATTAGCTATGCTTGCAGATACAAGCTGCTGGGCCCGACAAGTCAAAACAAATGTTGATTGATCAGGAAATGTGCCCAGATGCTGGCGGCGTACCCCAGGGCTATGGCCCAGGTCCACTTTAAGTGAGAAAAGAAGGTATAGATGCCTCGTGCCTGGCCCATGACCGCGACTCCAGCCGCAGAGCCCACTGACAGCAACGAGCCACCCACCCCAGCGGTAAGTGTGACTAATAACCACTGACCATGCGACATGTCCGGTTGCATCGCCAATACCGCAAACATGACCGGAATATTATCGACAATTGCGGAAAGCACACCCACGATAATGTTTGCGGTGCTGGGCCCCAAATCCGTGT
>JANTFY010000009.1 GCA_024763185.1 Gammaproteobacteria bacterium
AGGTGAGTGGCTCCGCCGAGGTGCTGGATCATCCCGGCTTGCAAATACCGCTCAAAAGCAGCGCACGTTATGTTCAACAATTTCGTTACCTTGTGCGAAAACAGGAAACGTCGGATGAATTTGACAGTGGGCAACTGTTTTTACGGGTTCAGTTCAACCAGGATCTGGTGGAAAACCTATTGCGGGAAAACGATATATCCGTATGGGGTAAGGAACGGCCCAGTACCTTGTTGCTGATCAGTTATGATGTGAATAAAAATGTCAGCCTGGTTTCCAGTGATACCACCAGCGAACTGGTTGAAGAACTCGATGCCATGGCGCAACAACAGGGGTTGCCGGTGTTATACCCCCTGCTCGATTTGGAAGACCGCGTGGTTCTTGGAGTCAGGGATATCATCGATTCCAACGATAACAATATTCAAACCCTGGCGGCTCGTTATGCACCGGATGCCGTTTTATCCGGGCAGTTGATTGGTCGCGTGGGGAAAGGCTGGCAGGGCATCTGGCGGGTACGCTTTGCCGATCAATTGTTTCGCTGGAATTATCAGGGCGCTTCCAAGCAGGAGGTATTGAACCAGGCTATAGGCCAGTTGGCCAAAACCCTGGCCAGCGAGTATGCCCTGCAATCCTATCAGGCGTTCGAACAGGAAGTATTGTTTTCGGTGGACCAAATGACGGATCTGCGGGATCACATCCGCGTGTTGGCTTACCTGCAGTCGCTGGATGCAGTGGAAACCGTCAGGCTGGTTTTGATTGAGGCCGACAAGGTGACTTATCGAGTTAAATTGCGTAACACGGCAGATGACCTGCATCGCCTGATCAGCCTGGGTTATGTGCTTGAGCAGCTGGAACTGCCGCAAATCAATGCGGCCACGGATGATCAAACCGTGCTGATGAATTATCGCTATCTGAAGTAATCTTTTCTTTAACAGTGGCACAAATTCCTTTACCCCTTAGTTTTGATAAACGCTTCAGTTTCCAGAACTATTTTGCTGATAACTCCAGTTACATAGAACAGCAGTTAACGGCCTTGTTTGACGAAACCGGCGAACCACTGGTGGGCATCTGGGGAGGGCCGGACTCCGGCAAAACCCATCTGTTGAATGCCTGTGCGCATTACGCGCGTTTTTGCTCCATTCCTTTCCACCTGTTTGATGCCGAACAGCTGGTCGAAGCAGATAGTTCAGGTTTCAGTGAATTTCCCTCGGGCAGCGTTATTGGCGTCGACAACCTGGACCTGCTGGCAGGTAACCGGGCCTGGGAAGCACAGTTTTATGACCTCATTAACCGGGTTAAGTCCGCGCAATTGCGCTTTATCTTCAGCTTGACGCGCGCACCGCGTGATACGGGATTTAAATTACCTGACCTCAAGTCTCGACTGGGCTGGGGCCTGTTGATCGCCCTGCACAACGTGGACGACCGTCAACTGGAGGTGATCCTGCAGAAAAGGGCGAGCATGCTCGGGCTGGATTTAAGCAAGGAGGTCATCAATTTTCTGTTAAGCCACTATTCCCGAAAACTGTCAGACCAGATGCAGTTGCTGCATCGTCTTGATCATGTCTCCATGTCAACCCAGCGCAAAATCACCATCCCCCTGGTGCGTGAAAATTGTTAGGCTCTGATGAGTTAGCCGTGAACTCGAAGATAGCGGCTGTAATATATGCTGCTGCTAAATAGCGCAACGCTGAAGATAATCGTCAAAACGCTATAAAGCCGTAGGGCCGGATTGGCAAAAGATTCGCTGACGCCAATACAGAAATACAACAGGGTTAAAAAACCGATCCATTTAAACGTATAGCGGCGGTTACTGATCAGTCCCTTGAGAGGGATTAACAGGGGTACTGTCAGCAGGCCGGCAATAATCAACTTCGCTTCAGTTTGTAACCAGAAATAGAGTCCCGACTGAATCAGGATCAGGCCGGAAATTGAAATAAGGCTGATTAACTTAAGGGGATGAATGTTCATCAGGATAACTTTTCGGCCAGTTGCGCGACCCGTTTTCCCAATGCCTGGCAGGCTTTGGTTTCTTCTTGTGTTAACGGTTTACCATTGTGACCCGAGACATGACTGGCACCGTATGGGCTGGCACTGGACTCGGACCCGTGCAAAGACGATTCCGAGTAGGGCAGGCCGCTGATGACCATGCCATGGTGTAATAAAGGGATCATCATGCTCAGCAAAACACTTTGCTGTCCGCCGTGCAGGCTCGAAGTCGCGGTAAACACCCCGGCTGGTTTGCCGATTAATGCACCGGATAACCACAGGCTGCTGGTCTGGTCGAGGAAATACTTCAAAGCTGCGGACATGTTGCCAAAATAGGCAGGGCTGCCGATAATCAGGCCATCACAGTTTTTCAGGTCTTCAACAGTCGCATATACCGGACCCTGTTGTGGAACGGCTGCCTCGGTTTGCTCATTGCTGGCAGAGACCTCGCTGACACGACGAATGGTGGCTTGGCATTGCGCAACGGATTCCACACCGTGAGCGATTTGCTGAGCCATGTTGGCCACGGAACCGTGACGGCTGTAATACAGTACCAGGATATTGTACACCTACAGGATCTCCAAGATGTTTTCCGGAGGACGTCCCAGGGCAGCTTTGCTGTCATCGACCACAACAATCGGCCTTTGTAACAGGGTAGGACACTGGCTCAGTGCTTCCAGCAACTCATCATCTGGCAGGTCTTTGTCATCCAGCCCGGCATCCTTGAATACCTGTTCGTGAGAGCGGATCAGGTCGCGTACGCCAATCCCCAGCAGGGAAATAAGGTGTTTCAGGGTTTCGATGTCTGGCGGATCTTTCATGTATTCGACCACCGTCGGTTCGATATCGTTTTGTTGCAGTAATTCCAGCGTGGCTCTGGATTTACTGCATTGCGGGTTGTAGTAAATAGTGACCGTTGTATGGCTCATGAGTTGTACTCTTTTTTTATGGATTATGTAGGGCCATAATAGTGTCGCAATGCACAGTCCAAGGCAATCAATTTCAACTTTAAGCCGTTGACGACCTTGACAGTCGTAATCACTTTGGTTAGTTTTCCCGACTTACTAAAACAAGAAAAAATAAAATTCACACAAGGTGATTATTTTCTTCTATATAAAGAGAAATATTTGGGGTAATTGATCTTGTACTGAAACCCTGAACAAGGTAAGGTTTAACCTGATTTTTCAGTTAAATTTTAAAGCCTTATCTCATATATCTGATCTAAACTCTACACGTTCTTGGGGAACGCACTTATGAAAAAAACAGATTTACTAAAAATAGCCACTGTCGCAATCCTGTCTTCAGGTTTAATGGTGGGTTGTGCCAGTGACACGAAAGAGGAACCTGCTCCAGCAACAGAAGTTAAACAGGAATGCCCCAGCGCAGCTGCCAAAAATGCCATTTATTCGGCAAAAATCAAATTGGCTCGTGCTGAAAAACTGGGTTATGCCTGGCGCGATACGGGCAAAATGATAAAAGATGCCGAAAAAGCAGCTGCAGCCTGTGATAATGACAAGGCCATCAGCCTGGCCAACCAGGCTGCCAAGCAGGCTGATGATGCGATAGCACAGTATAACGCTGAGCAGGAGCGCTATGCTCAGACACACGGTTCTGTTGAGGGTGCAGCCCAGACAACGGATTCCGAATATACGGTCGTCAACGGTGATAACCTGTGGGATATCTCGGCTAAAGATGAAGTTTATGGTAATCCTTACCAATGGCCACTGATTTACAAGGCTAACTCTGATCAAATCAAGGATGCTGACCTGATCTACCCAGGCCAGGTATTCAGTGTACCATCTGCTAGCAGCGCTGAAATGGATGCGGCCATTCAACACGCTAAAACACGTGGCGCCTGGTCAATTGGAGACGTTGAGCAATCAGATCAGGATTATCTTGCCCAGTAATCCTCGCTGTTCTTTCGCATTAAAAGGCCCGCAATCGCGGGCCTTTTTTTATGTAACATGAAACCATTTCTTTAGCTGTTGACTCAAACCCGTATATCCCTGAGGTTTTGTTTTCTATGAAAAAATTATCGTTGTTATTTTTATTGCTTTTGGTCCACTCTCTATCTGCCTATGCAGTCGACATGGACTTAACCCGGCTGGATAAAGGTAAAGACGCTTTATCCGATTACCGGGGTAAATGGGTCGTGGTCAATTACTGGGCGACCTGGTGTCCTCCCTGCCGCGAAGAAATGCCGGAACTGCAGGCCTTTCATGACAATCATGCAAGCACCGATGGCGTTGTGCTGGGTATCAACACCGAAGTGTTGGGTAAAGCAGCCATACGCTCTTTTCTGGACGACTATTTCATAACTTATCCAAACTATACTTCCGGCCCGGTATCGCAATCTGCTTTGGGTAACATACCCGGGCTCCCCACCACCTTCCTGGTTTCTCCCGAGGGTCATGTTGAGGCCCGACAGGTGGGTTCGGTTACGCGTGAAATGATTGAAAACTTTATCAAGAAGTGGGAAGCTAAGCAGCCTAAATAATAAAAGCCGTTCATATAGATCAAGGTCTTTGGCTGGTGCTTATAAAATGCCTGAATCGGCTGGAGGATAATGATGAATAGATTCCATACTATCTTATTGGCCCTGTGTTTACTGTGTGCCAATTCGGTTCTGGCTTCCACCCCGCGCGACCCTTACCAGTATTTCTTTGAGCAGAACCTTGGCGATTTGAGCGAAGAGTTGGATACGGCCAGGGATGAAGGCAAAAAAGGGATGTTTATATTCTTTGAAATGGATGAATGCCCTTTTTGTCACCGCATGAAAAAGACAGTTTTGAACCAGCCCGAAGTGCAGGATTTCTTTAAGAAGAATTTCCATTCACTGTCGATAGACATTGAAGGCGATATTGAAATTGTTGATTTTGAGGGAAATGAAACCACGCAAAAAGGTTTTTCCAGTAAAAACCGTGTCAGAGCGACCCCGGTGATGGCTTTTTATAACCTGGAAGGCAAGCAGGTGGTGCGTTTCACCGGCGCCACATCGGGTCCTGAAGAATTTATATGGCTGGCAGAATACTTTTTACAGGGCGTCTATAACATGAAGGATGAGAATGGTCGGTCTATCCGTTTCAGCAAATATAAACGACTTAAAAAACAACAACAAAAATCTGTAAATTAATGCGTCATCAATTGTATTCCGGTTTTTTAAACCGGGTCCTCTTGCCCGTATGCCTGTTATTTTCATCGTCCGGGGGAGCTGAAAATATTTCGCCCCTGCCCGAGCCGTTGACCCTGGAGGCAGCTCTTCAACACGCGGATAATGCCGGGCAGTACCAGGTCATGTCGGCACAGGAAAAACTGCAACAGGCTATTGCCGAGGTAAATCAGACTACAGCAGCCAATGATATTACGGTTAATCTTAGCGGGCGTTTACGCAAGGTCGAGGTGTCGCAGTATGGTGACGAGAATGAAGACAATGACAGCAAAGTCAGTCTGTTTGTACGCAAGCCACTGTACGATTTCGGCAGAACCGCGGGCAAGGATCAGTATGCCGGGATAAATGTTGAAATAAAACAGCTGGAGAAAGCCTACCTGGTCGAACAGCGAGAAATTTCCATCGTGGAAAAATACTTCGCAGTATTGAATGCCGATAACGAATTTTTACGCCATAACGAGAACCTGGCAATCGGCTATATCCGTTTTGATAAGACGCGCGAAAACCAGCAACTGGGGCTGGCCTCTGAGCTGGAAGTGATGGAAGCCCAGGCCGCTTATGAACTCATTCGACAGAATCGATACAACAGTGAGAATCTGCAGCGATATTCGCGCCTGCTGCTGGCAGAAGAACTGGGGTTTCCACAGCACCCGCCCAGTGAATTGTCAGTCCCTGAACTGTCGTCTAAAAAACACATCAGCGATGATGTAGACGCATTGGTTGAGCAGGCTTTAAAACATAGCCTGGCTTTAAAAATTCAACACAAGAAACTGGAGTTGGCGCGAAAAGCGATAGATATCGCCGGAAAAACCGTGGGGCCAACACTCGATGCCGAACTGGAGGTGTCGGAATATGCACGTGAGGGCAGCACCCGGGATGACATGCGTGCCTCCCTGTATTTCGATTTTCCTTTGTATGCAGGGTCTATAGAAACATCCTCAATACAAAAGGCCAATGCCAGATACCGCCAGGAGCTGGCCGGTCTGCAAAAGTTACGTTCTGAAATGCGCATAACCGTGCTCAAATTATGGCAGGACATTCGCCAGAACAGTCTTCGACTGGACGGGGAAATGATCAACCAGGAATTTCGTGATATGTATCTGGATCGCAGTCGGGCGGAATACGAACTCGAATTTAAAACGGACCTGGGCGATGCCATGGTGCAGTTTTCTGACAGCCGTAAAAATGTTTTTCAGGCCCGTTTTGCGCTGGAACTGGCCTGGCGCAAACTGGAAAAGCTGGTGGGCAGCGAGTTTCTCAATAAAATGCATCGAAGCGAGGAGAATAATGGTTAACCAAATAATAAAGACATTGATTGCTCTCCTGGCGTTAGTTCATGCCTATTCGGCTCACGCTTTATCCCTGAACGGGTTTACCGAATTTTCAAGCACGTTGGATATTAATGCACGAACGCAAGGCATCGTCCAGGCGATCAGGGTCAAGCCAGGGCAACGTATTAAAAAAGGTGAAGTGCTGATCGAGCTGGATGGCGTAGCGCAGCAGGCCAGCCTGGACCGAGCCAGGGCAAAAGCCAGGGCATTGTTGCCGGCTGTTGAAACAACAGAACTGGAACTGGAGCGGGCATTCGAATTATTTGATCGTGACTCTTTATCACAGGTGGAATTAAAAAAAGCACAGATCAATCTTGCCATGGCACAGGGCAACTATCAGGCGGCCCAGGCAGATACCCGTCTGGCACAGTATCAGCTCGACAATAGTATTCTCCGCTCCCCCATCAATGGACGTGTTTTACAACTGCATGCACATGTGGGCCAGTACCTGAATCCTGCGGTGACACAGACACCACTGATTACGCTGGTTGACACTCTCAGTATGAAAGCAGTTGCCTGGATAAATTCTGAACAGTGGACGCCGGACTTGCTGGATCAACAGGCCAGCGTTAAATACCGTGATCAAAGTTTTTCAGGCAGAGTCAGCCATGTCGGCTATAAAAGAATAAAACAGCCGGGTGGAACGGCAGCCTATAAACTACATGTCCAGTTCACAACGGATACCTTGATACCTGCTGATATGCCGGTAACCATCAACATTAGAGATTAACATCAATGAGTAAATCCTGTTCTTTAGAAGCCGTACTTGATCGACTTGTTGAGCAGGAAGTGGTGGAAACCGAAAAGGCAAAAATGGTATCCAGCCTGGTCTCGGCCAAAGACCGTAAAAACCTGCATGCCATCGAGATTATCGCCAGTCGCAAGTGGCACCATCTGGCTCACCCCGAGCAACTGCTTACACTGGATTATTTGACTGACTGGTTGTCCGAAGAATCGGGCATGCAGCGCTACCATTTTGACCCCTTAAAAATGGATGTAGCCTCCTGCACCAGCATCATGTCTTATGCGTATGCCGCACGTTTTAATATTCTTCCTGTCCAGGTTACCGATAGCGAGGTTACCATCGCGGTTACCGACCCCTATAACACGGAGTGGCTTGAAGAAATAAGGCGTATCGTCAATCTGCCCATAACGCTGGTGCTGGCTAATCCACAACAGCTCAAGTCTTACCTGCTGGAGTTTTACAGTATCAGCAAGGCGATGGATAACGCCGGGTTAAAACAAGGTGAACAGGGCGCAAATATTCAGAATATTGAACAGCTTATTGAGCTGGGTAAAACCGGTTCGGTGGATGCCGATGACCAGCACATAGTCAGTATCGTTGACTGGTTGTTACAGTACGCATTTACCCAGCGCGCCAGTGATATCCATATCGAGCCGCGACGGGAACAGGGCAATGTACGTTTTCGCATCGATGGCGTCATGCACCAGGTGTATGAAATACCGGCCAATATCACGGCCGCGGTTACCAGTCGTATCAAGATCATGGGTCGGTTGGACGTGGCGGAAAAACGTAAACCACAGGACGGCCGAATCAAAACGGTTACCCCCGAGGGACAGGAAGTCGAGATGCGTCTGTCTAGCATGCCGACCGCGTTCGGCGAAAAACTGGTGCTTAGGATTTTTGATCCGGAAGTGCTGATGCGCAACTTTTCCGATCTGGGTTTTGAAAAAAGGGAATCCGACGCCTGGAACCACATGATCCGTCAGCCGTATGGCATCATTCTGGTAACCGGTCCCACCGGTTCGGGTAAAACCACCACGCTTTATACCAGTCTCAAATACCTGGCCGTACCGGAAGTGAATGTCTGTACCATCGAAGACCCGATAGAACAGGTGGAACCCCTGTTTAACCAGATGCAGGTGCAACACAAAATCGAGGTCGACTTTGCCAGCGGGGTAAGAACCCTGCTGCGCCAGGACCCGGACATCATAATGATCGGCGAGATCCGTGATAGAGAAACCGCTGAAATGGCGGTTCAGGCGGCGCTGACCGGCCACCTGGTGCTCTCCACCCTGCATACCAACGATGCCCCCTCGGCCGTGGCCCGCTTAATTGAGATCGGTGTGCCGTCTTATTTGATCAGTGCTACCTTGTTGGGCGTTGTGGCGCAACGTCTGGTGCGTACCCTGTGCCCACATTGCAAAAAACCAACGGCCCTGGATATCAATCAGTGGCAATCGTTGATCAAACCGTGGAGTACCGAACCGCCAAAAAAGATCTACCAGGCAGAAGGTTGCCTGGAATGCCGGCAGACGGGTTATATGGGCCGCAAAGGCATCTATGAAATGATGCCCCTGTCGGAAAATTTAAAGCAGCATATCAGTGACGATTTTGACTTAATAAAGTTTCGCAAGCTTGCTATCAAAGAAGGTATGCGCCCGTTAAATCTTGCCGGGGCACAAAAAGTGGCTCGCGGTGATACCACGATACAGGAAGTGCTGAAAGTCGCCCCCCCACGCTATGATGGATAATTCAAATACTGATGATGGTTACTGAAGTTCAGAAGCTTCAGAGAAAAACTATTAATTCTGCCAACCCTGGATTGTAGAAAGATTCTCCTATAATCGCAGCTCACTGGTTGATGAAAGTTTAATTAAAGTCTGTCAATATTTTTTCCAGGAAAAATAAAATGCCATCCCATGAGGGATGGCTATTTAAAACTACATTAGTCGCCGAATGTTACCAGGCAAGTGTTTTTACCTTGGGATCAAACAGAATACTGTGGACTAGCTCAGGGTTACCCATTTGAACGCCTTCAATGAAATCTGCTTTTTTTAACCCGGCGGCTTTTGAGCAGGCACCACAGGCGATCACAATACCTCCGTCAGACATGAAATCCTTTAACATAACTTGAACAGATTTCCACTTGCCAGCCATTAATCCATGAATGTGTGAAGCTCTTTTTTATCAGCTAAATAAATGCCTCTTACATTTAACCAGATGGCAACAGGTTTGTAGCCTTTTTTAAAGGACTTTTTCATGTGCAAACAAGATAGCCTTGGTGGCTGCCCATGTGTTGTCGGTGGTTAAATTGACAAACAAGCCGCCTTTGGACTCGGCAAATGATGTCGTCGATTAAAGCGATAAAAACATCGCAGCCATTAATAGGTTTAATTGCGTCATTCTTGCCCCTGTTCTAGATGAGACAGGTATGTAAATTTTACGAATAGGCAGGCTAATGAAAATGCGGCATATTGTCATACCAGAGGGGTAGTTTTAAGTAGATATAAACCTGGAAATCTTTTTATTGCTTGAACCAGTGTTTTTTCAGGGCTTTGGTCACTTTCTCCGGATAGATGGTGCGGCCGTAACTGCCATTATAACTGGCCAGAGCGGGACCGAGTATGATTCGTATTAACTGAGCTTGGATGCTCGATGGTTATATTTCTCCAACGCTTTTACATTGAATAATAAACTATTTCAATCCAAGAATTGGCCTGAGAGTCAAAGATTAAGCAATGAAAATAGACTTCAAATAAACGCTATTTATAGATCAAATTTAAGCGCAAAAACACAGCAGGACATGTTTCATAGAATATGGATATTAGGACTCAAGGCCTATGGGATTTATATGAGTGTTGTCAGACACAGGTTATGCCAATTTCTCCCATAAATTTGCGAATTATCAATATGAAAAATCATCAACTTGATAATATAAATCATGTTTATGGGGTGAGAGGTATATATCCCTAAGGAGTTTACTTTTAAATCTAATATGGTTGAGGGGTATATGGATATTTCAAAAGTATTGTGGGTGGATTTAAGACTCATAGAAGAACAGGAGAGTTGTTATCATTATCTGAATAGAGATTGGGCGGTATCTCTCTTAAACAGTGCTGATCGTCTTGATTCCGAGATACGGAATACTAGGCCGGCGCTGTTATGTTTTGAGTTTGATTTTCCTGACACAATGGGTCTTGCTGCATTGCGCCATGTAAGCTCATCGTTTCCATCCATACCCATCATCATGGTCACCGAACAACACTCGGAGGCACTGGCTATCTGGGCCTTAAAGGTTCACATATGGGACTACTTTATTAAGCCCTTAGAAGTGAAGGAGTTTAAGAAAAGCATTGCCACTATTCAAACACTGAAGACCAAAGAAACAAACAAAGCAATACCCCGGCAACACAACCTGTTTTCGAATCCCATCCCGACTGAACTCAGGATTCGTCCCCAGCCGAATAAAAAGACCCGACCAGCACAGATCTTTGTAGAAGATCATTATCATAAAAAAATTTACGAGGAAGAGGTGGCTGAGCTCTGTGATATGAATACAAGCACTTTCAGTCGTTACTTTAAAAAAGAATATGGAATGACCTTTAGAAACTATCTGATTAACTTACGTATTGATAAAGCTACAGAGCTGCTACGAAATCCCAATACCTCTGTTTCCGATATTGCCTATACGGTCGGGTTTCATGATCCGTCATACTTCACACGAATGTTCAGGCGTATTGTTGGAAAAAGTCCTTCACATTACCGTGAAGTCAATACAATGAATTGACTGGGTGATTCTCTCTTTTAAGTCAGAGGCAGTCACATCGAATAATTTTAATATAAAAGTCTAATTACCGGAATAACTAAAACTTGTTGCAAAAAAGTACCAGAGTTTTGCAAAAGAATCCTAACCCTTCGGACGTATCCGGTTCTATTCTTTGAATGGGTCTTTTGAGGAATGTGTTTAATTACAAATACGTATAAGAGAGTGTTTGAATTTTCATAAGTAATGTTACAGGAATACAAACTCACAGCAGATATTGCTGTTCATCGGTCAGGTGTTTTTACACGCAGTCACTTGTTATGGTCACCGGTAAGAACCTGTAACTAGCGTCGAGGAGTTCAGCTCATGATTTATGCCATTTTCAGCTACCTGTCCCTGGTCATTTGTCAATTGGGCCGCTATACGCACCGTTATCTGAAAATTCTGATTACTATCATTGTTTTCAGTATTAGCTGTGCAGCAACCATGCCTGTCAGCACCAGCCAGGACCAGCTTTTACAGAAACTGGTGACTCTCGTACTGACTGAAGGACTTCAGGGTAAGGTCGTGTACATAACACAGAATCCTCTGGCAAGTGGTACTGTTATTAAAAGCTGGATGAGTCAGCATGTATCTCCGCAGGAGTACAAATTTTCCTGGTTCTATTTTGTCGATGACCATCCCGCAGCGAATTGGGAGCATCCGTGCCGTTATGTGTTTATCGATATCGAATCAGGACAGTTTCAAATTCAACAGGGTAAAACCCCGCCGGATATTTTAAGCGAGATGGTGAAGCTGTATCCGGATGAATGAATGTACATTTTGTAATAGTCAATGGGAGAAGGAAAGTGAATATAAATATCGGAAAATCATACAAATTAGCAGGCGCTTTGCTGGCCGCTATCGTGTTGGTAACAGGCTGTGTATCAATCCCTGATAAGCCCGTAGCCAGTCTTGACCGAGCGAAACAGCTGGTTATAGACAAGGTCTATAAAAAACAACTGGGTGAGCGCGCCATGTATGCCAGCCCAGCACTGAGAAAGTCTGGTGTCATGATCGGCACCTGGCCAACACCTGAGAAAGTGAAAGTCGACAAAGATTCGTGGTTCTTTTTTATCGATGAGCAACCTGATGCTAACTGGGAGCATAAAGCAAAGTTTGTACTGGTCGAAAGGGATACTGGAAAAGTCCGTGAAATAAGGGTATTGACGCCTCCGCGTGGGTTGCTGGAACTTAAACCTATGAACCCCATTGCCGAGGCTCAACTGAAAGTCTATAGAAGAAACATAGAATCCATTCGCGATATTGTCATTGATAAACCGATATTTATTAAAAAGAAGGAAAAATATGCAGTACTGGTCAGTGGCGGCTGGGATGCCAGCAACAACCATTCGCGTTACTGGAATGATCTGTCATTTATCTATGAAGCATTAAAGAAAAAATATAATTATACCGATGCTGAGATTATTGTGCTGTATGCAAACGGAACTCATCTACCCGATGAGGACCTGGATGGCGATGGTGTTGATGATATCGATAATTCAGCGACTAAAAGCAATTTAACAGCGGTGATGGAACATGTCGCAAAATACATAAGAGATGATGGCAAATTCTTTTTCTATTCAACAAACCACGGTGGACACGAGAGTGGTCACGATGCCTATCTCTACCTGTGGGGTGAAACCATACGTGATGATGAGTTCGGCGCGCTGACAAAAAAGATTAACAGCAAGGAAGCCATATATGTCATGGAACAGTGTTATAGCGGTGGCATGATGGACGATATCCTGACCGCTCAGACCTATCCCTGTACCAATCCCAAAGTGTGCGTAATGACCGCTGCAAAACACGATGAGCTTTCCTGGTCAGCAGACACCGAAGGTGATTATGATGAGTATGTGTATCACTGGACTTCAGCAGTTTATGGCAAGACACCCGGTGGTGCCATTGTCGATGCGGATACAAATAGCGATGGACTGATTTCCATGAAAGAGGCCCATGAATATGCCAAAACCAATGACAGCAGAGCGGAGCATCCATTGATTGGCTCATGCATTACCAATGCATGCGGCGCCTCACTGTTTGCAGGATTAAGCTTCAAGGAAGATTGTATCGGTTTAAATCCTAAAACCACGACAGTAAAGCAGATAAATGGCCGTTGGAAAGTGGTGGATGGCAGTAGCTGGCTCTACGATTTTGCAAGCAATGCTGACGAGGCTAAAAAAACACTTGCCATCATCAAACACTATGGAATGAATAAGGCCTGCTTTGTGGGTAGACCCGATGCATCGTTCCACTATCCCCTCGTTTCGGCAAAGTCACCGACAGGAGCGATGAGTGGAGAAGACTGTATCTCATTCAATCCGGCCACTACCACAGTGAAACAAATAAGTGGCAGCTGGAAAATCGTAGACGGCAGCAGCTGGTTGTTTGATTTTGGAACTAAAAAAACCGAGGCACAACAGAGCCTGGAGATTATCAAGAAATACGGATTTAATCGCGTATGCTATGTTGGTCGACCAGATGCAAGCTTTACATACCTGCGTAAATAAAAACTGGAAACGTTGATATTCCACCTCGCTTTTTCGGTGGAATATCAGCAATTTCTGTCAGTTGTTTACGTTACAAAAAATAATATGCTTCAGTGGGAGATGTACAGATGAGCTGGTTCACAGACTTGATTGGGAAAATCGTCAAAGCAATTGCTGACTGGGTAGACAGATGTCTGCCACAATACGAGCCAACCGTCTGGAATGACGGAGGGTTCGTCGAATGCAGCAACAACTGTTATAACTATGGCTGCGACACGCAGACCAACACCTTTGCACAACCCGGGCATGCGCACGGGGTTTCTCTTGACTGGCCTGATGATATGAACTGCCAAGCCGTTACTGCTGCAGCGATAGCAGACGGCCTGATCCTGGCAAACTGCGACCAGGGCTGCGGTTGCAGTGACTGTCACCATCAGGTTGCCCTGGTTATTGCCCCGGAGTGGGATTATCACTGGTACCGCAAAGACCGCGACGGTAAGTGGTCCCATAAAATGGGGGGTACGCCAGCTACCAATCTGGATAATAGTGGTAATATTATTACTGATCCAAGAACAGCAGACAGGGGCCGCTATACGATATTCTGCGGCTGCTTCTGCGTTAACAAATCCAGTGTATCTATTAGTGGCCCCGGTGCCTGGTGCTGATTCTTTCTCAGGAGTAAACAGATAATGGAAAATAGCGATCAGAAAATAAATGACAACGAAATCGTAGTAACGTTGGGTGTGTTTTCGGGCCGTCCAAACCCTGTATTGAATCTCGACAGGGAGGATGCCGAAAAGCTGGCCGAGATGGTTCACGGTATTATCGGTAAAGAGGCAATACATCCACCTCCACATCCGAAGCTGGGAGAGTTCTACGGTTTTTCACTCAAGGTTCCCGGAGAACTGTCAAAACAATTCATGCTTCCCAAGAAAATGGGGATTTACAGTGGTGTACTGACTGAGGGGCAAGGTGGTGAACAGAGACACTGGCGCGATCCCGGAAAAATAGAAAATTTTTTAACCGGTTATGCTTTTAAGAAAGGGCTCGGTAAATTTCTGGAACCCATGGGCATCAAAAACCCATCGGGCGATAACTCCGATCGATAGTCGGAAGTCGTTAAGGTTTGTTTTCAATGGTTAAACAGAGAATGATATCGAAAGGCGCCGGAAACAGGTTAGCTGGCAGAATACTTGCTGCGCCTGCAATTTTTATCATTCACTGCTATCAAGATTTCCTGTCTCCGCACATCATATCCCGGCAGTGCCGTTTCGAGCCTTCCTGCTCAAACTACAGCATACAGGCAATTGAACGGTACGGTCTCCTGTCAGGAGTTTTTTTAACATACCGGCGGATTCGTCGATGTAATCCATCGCATGAGGGCGGGCACGACCCTGTGCCATGAAAAATCCAGTACCAGGGAGTGTCGCTTTCCATGGATGACGTCGGGTTGTAATTCTTCAATATCGGTGATCACCTGGTGGAGGATTCTCGACTATGAATCTGCACTGGATATTTTAGTCGTATGTTATAGCTCCTTTTCCGTCGGGTCTACTCCAACTACAGGAAGTTTTTTATCAGAAAGAATGAACCTTCCGCAAAAAAGTACCACTGTTTTGCAAAAGAATCCTAACGGTAAAATTCTGTATCAATTATTCTCATTCAAAGCTAGGAACTGCCTGATTTGTATTTAATATCTGAGCAGACAAGTAGTTAATTGTTTAATAGTTAATGGCAAAACATGGAGAGAGACATGGCAACCAGAGAAAGGGTTAAAAAAACACGTCGACTCAAAATAGAGGGTCACCTCCGTCTTGAAACGATCGAAACAGTACCAGCAGATGTGAAGCTGGCAGCTTACGTATTTGATAAGAAAGGCAAGGAAATTGGCACGGATGAAGTAGACCGGAACGGTGAATTTAATATATCGCTGAGTTTAAAAAAACCTCAATCAGTCGAGGTATTGATTGCAAAGGAAGGAGATGCCATACAAGCCCGGAAATCTTCACTTTATGGACGAAAGTATATGGCCTCGGATTGGGTTAAACAGGTTCTCAGGCCCGACTTTTTTATACCAAAAATTATCTGGTGGCCGTGGTGGCCAAAGCATATCTGCATTTCGGGGCATGTGCGCAAGACGCCAGGTATCTGCCCGGTTCCTTTCGTCAAGGTTGAAATCTTCGATGTGGATAGACTGTTTTGCCTTTGGCCTTATATTTATCCGCTCAGGAAGAAGCTCAGGAAAGCAAGTGTTGCTAAAATTGAAGACCTGCTGAAGGTGCTTCCTGATCCGATACCAGGGCCACTTCCTGAAGAGCTGGAAATGCCTCCCGTGCCGCTCCCGCCAATTAAATCAAGGTTTACCGGACTCACTGAATTGACCGCTGATATAGATTCTATCGGTCCTCAGCCCGAGCCACCGGATGAACCGGAGAATATTGCCGTCTTGAGCGAATTGGATGTAGCCAGAGATACTGATCGAATCAGCCCGGATAAATTAAAAAGTATTTCGGATGTAACATTTACATCAACACTTGCACCCTGGTATCTTTTCCCGCGCTGTTTTTACTCCCGTGATTTAATCTGTACTACCAACACGGATGAGAACGGCTACTTCAACTGCTGCTTCGACTGGTGGCCCCTGAAATTCCGCAATGGCTGGTTCAGTGTCGACTGGAAGCCGGACATCATCATTCGTGTCACCCAGATTATTGATGGCGTAGAGCATGTTCTGTACATTGATCCTATTAGCAATACTCGATGGAATGTAACCCATGCCCATATTGATATTCTGGTCGATGATGCAGATATAGAGTGTGGTAACGGTGATACACAGGAACGACCCGCAGGAACTCAGGCTTTCTTTACTCGTATCGGTAATGATGAAGTCTACTGGATTGACCAGGTCAGTGGTCTGTATGAAAAGCCTCCCTGGAAGAACACCGCTTATGGAAAATCGTTGCGTGTTCATGCTAAATTTGGAGATACTCTTAGCAGACTGGGAGCGATAGCCGGCGCTACCCCGCCATATTTTTACCGGCTATCCTACAGTCATAATGGCACTACATTTACACCGGTTAAAACTGAACTCAAGGATACACGTGTTGATAAAGGAACGCTGATGAGTTCAAGTCATACCCTGGGGCCCCACACCGTTGGATCGCAGTCAGCCCTTTATGAGATCAGGGATTTTCAGAATTATTACTGGTACAACCCGGACTGGATTGGACGATGGGTCACAGCCAACAAGACAGGTTCCGGTAGTTGGAGCAAGGTTGTGGCTGATGGCAAGTACACACTACGCCTGGAAGTATTTGATTCAACAGGTACCTTGATGACCACAACTTCGGTGGATTATCGTGATGGCACTCAGTCACCTCCAGCGGTTCTGCCCCCGCTCTATCCCTGCGACCTGGTCATTACGGTTGATAATAACCGGCCAGACCTGAGTATGTCGATCACTCCAACACCTACCGGCTGCGGAGTAATCAGTGCTTCCGCTGTGCCCCCGCTCAATGTTGATATTCAGGTTAGCCAGCTTAACAACCACCTCTTCAACTGGGCGTTGCAATACACCAGGGGAGTGTCACCGACTGTTCATGTGTTGGATAAAGATCATGATTATGCCGGACTGGCCCCCGTTAACCTTAATGTTGATGCCATGCCTATGTTGGCAGGAGTAACCACAACCTGTGCTTTTTCACTGAAACTCCGAGCCTGGTCGAATGTTCGCAATGGCTATGGTTTGATCTGGTACAGGGAAATAATAAATGCCATCGCGGTTGAACATTGTTCAGGTCCATAGGAGGCGAGTAGATGATGGGTCAGGAAGCTAACTGAGCTTCCTGACCAGGTTGGATAAGTATTAACGCAGGTGATCATGTAAAGACGAACAATCAATCAGGAATAACTGTTCTTAGTCTGAGGAGAATCATCACCGCCCACCTTTTGTGTTCCCATACTGGCCACCGACGCTACGTTTACCGTCCAACGGCAATTGATACTGGGTGCTGCGCAACACTACCTAATGCAGAAGAAGATGTGGCTTATAATGTTGCTGAATCAAACAAGGCCAATAATCTGAAAACTGAGTCTTAGGTTGTCAACACCCTTCGATAAGTCTTCAATGTGCCCACTTTTTGTCGAGTACTGAATACTTGCTGTATAATCAATTTTTGGGTTTGCAGTATTCCCAAATTTCCAGTCTGGCGAAGTTAAACTCCTGATTTTCGTTATCTTTCTATTGTAAAATCGAGTAGCCCAAGATTGCCTTTTATCAATGCACTTGGTAACCCATATCATTGACAACGATGCCAAGATCATGGCATTTTACTGCCCTCTTGCTTATTCTATTTGTATCAATACAGCGAAATAGAATTAAGGGTTCTTGAAATCTGGATCAGGGAATATGGGACATCGATTAACGGATCTTCAATTAAGAAATACAAAATGTTTTGACATTAAATGGGAAGGCCGCGCAGACTGTCAACTTTGTTCAATTCGAAAGAATGATATTTTTGCAAAGCTCGATGTTGAAGAACATAAGGATATTCTGAATTCTATCTCTCAGTTTAACTACCCTGAAAAATCACTGCTCTACAGGCAGGGCAATCCTGCGGTCGATGTTTATGTGATTAGAAGTGGCATCGTAAAACTTGAAGAAGTATCGACTGATGGTAGTGTCCGTATCGTGCGCTTGTTGTTGCCGAGTAATGCAGTAGGTATCGAAACCTTACTGGATGATCGGCAATTGTACGACCAAAATGCAGTCGTCCTGCGGGGTGCATCTGTTTGCAGGATACCCTATTCTGTGTTTTCCCTGCTGGAACAAGCAAGCCCGGATTTTTACCAGATGGTCATGAAAGAGTGGCACAGACAGCTTGATGCAGCGGACAGGGTAATCGTTGATTTTTCCACAGGCAGTGTTCATGATCGAGTTGCTAGATTACTTGTTTATCTGGCAGAAGCTTCAAAGACCAGAGGTTGTTCTGAGATAGAAATGCTGGGTATTGAGGATATTTCTGCGCTGACCAGCATTTCGCGAGAATCAATCAGTCGGGTTCTGGCTTCTTTTAAACGAAATAGATTACTGGAAAAAAGTGGCCCCAATCGTATGCGCTACAACTGGGATGGCCTGACCAGCCTGGTTGAACAAAATATTGGGTGAAGTCACTATTTTTTATCCTGTTTACTTGCTATAAAAAAAGAATCTGATATTTCCTTAAAAATTCTTGAAATATTAAAATCATTCCCTCGGCCTCATATTTTAATTGAGACAGTTGTTTTATTTTCCCGGAGTGCCTTATCCTCATGCTTTCTTGTGGGCTCTTTTTTTTAGTTTGCTAATGCATCCATCTCTGTTTCTATTTATAGATGTTGATATATGCAGCAATAGATTGTTCACTGTTTGAACCAGTTTTTTTTCAGGGCAGAGGTGACTTTCTCCGGGTAGATGGTGCGACCATGGCTACCATTATAACGGGCCAGAGCGGGCCCAAGGTTGCCTTTTTCCATATCCAGATAATATCGCAGGATGGTGCAGCCCATTCGAAGGTTGGTGCGGATCTTGAACAGGTTTTTATCGGATAGATTTATTTCATCAAGCCAGAACGGCATGACCTGCATCAAGCCGCGGGCGCCGGCTACGGAAATGGCAAAGCGGTCAAAACGGCTTTCCACTTCAATGAGGGCCAACACCAGTTCCGGTTCAAGGTTAGCGCGGGTTGCTTCATAATGAACGGATTGCAAAATCAACAGACGTTCGCGCGGATCTTCAATAAATTTCGTTAAACGCGAGCTCATGTCCTGCAGCCAGACCTGGGCGTCAAACCGGTTTTCAAATCCATTGCTGCTGTTAACGGCTTGCTGCAGCAGTCTTTTCAGTTCCGGATCATATTCCTGTCGTTCGGCATAACCTGAAACGGGTAGTAGAAACAGGCAGGTAATGAAAGTAAGCAATAACCGTTTCACGCTGCCTGTCTCGTGGGATGCCTATTGCTGAAGTTGCTGCTGAATAAAAGCCATCAACTGCTCGAGAGCGATGTCCTGGGCTTGTTCATCCGTTCTGCCTTTGTATTCACACTGTGCCGCTTTAAGGCCGCGCTCACTGAACACGATACGGTGGGGAATGCCGATCAGTTCCATATCGGAAAACATGGCGCCCGGTCTTAATGCACGATCATCCAGCAATACCTCTATGCCCTGTTGCTGGCATAGTTGATAAAAATTGTCTGCGGCCTGTTTGACCTGGTCGGATTTATGGTAGTTGATCGGGCAGATGGCCAGCTGGAAAGGGGCCAGGGCCGTTGGCCAGATGATACCGGAGTCGTCATGGTTTTGTTCTATAGCGGCCGCAACCACGCGTGAAACACCAATACCGTAACAACCCATGGTGGTTACGACGGATTTGCCGTTTTCATCCAGAACACTGGCATTTAATGCCGAAGAATATTTGGTTCCGAGCTGGAAGATATGACCGACTTCAATTCCGCGAACTATTTTCAGTTTGCCCTGGCCGTCCGGACTGGGGTCACCATCCACCACATTGCGGATGTCTACCACGGTGGGTTGCGGTAGGTCGCGCCCCCAGTTGACTCCGCTGAGGTGTTGACCATTTTTATTGGCGCCACACACAAAATCGGCCACCACCGCTGCGCTGCGATCAACATAGACCGGAATATCCAGGCCAACCGGACCCAGTGAACCGATATCGCAACCCAGGACCTTTTTGATGTGTTCGGCTTCGGCCATACGAAACGGGGCGTCGATGCCGGCCAGTTTTTCAGCCTTGATCGCGTTGAGTTCATGGTCGCCACGTAATACCAGTGCCACCAGGCCACCGTCTTCTCCCATGGCAATCAGGGTCTTCAGGGTTTGGCTAGTCGGCACCGATAAAAATTCACTGACCTCCTCGATACTGTGTTTACCGGGTGTGTCAACCATGCTGCACTCTTGCTGGGCTTCAGGGCATTGCTGGTGATTGATCGCCTCAGCCATTTCTATGTTGGCGGCATAGTCACTTTGATCGGAAAAGGCAATCGCATCTTCTCCGGAGTCAGCGAGTACATGAAATTCGTGCGAACTGCTGCCGCCGATAGAGCCGGAATCGGCGCTGACCGGGCGATACCTGAGGCCAAAACGGTCGAAAATGCGGCTGTAAGTGGCAAACATCTGGTCATAAGTTTGTTGCAATGAGGCCTGGTCAAGATGGAACGAGTAGGCATCTTTCATAATGAACTCGCGCGCTCGCATGACGCCGAAACGGGGACGAATTTCGTCACGAAATTTGGTCTGAATCTGGTAAAAATTCAGTGGTAGCTGTTTATAACTTTTAATCTCGCGACGAAACAGGTCGGTAATCACTTCTTCATGCGTCGGCCCAATACAAAATTCACGTTGATGGCGGTCATTAATGCGCAGCAGTTCAGGACCGTATTGTTCCCAGCGACCGGATTCCTGCCACAGCTCGGCTGGTTGTACCGCCGGCATCAGGCATTCCATGGCCCCGGCCTGGTCCATTTCTTCACGAATAATATTTTCCACGCGTCGAAGTACCTTAAGACCCAGTGGCAGCCAGGTATATAACCCGGAGGCCAGGCGCCTTATCAACCCGGCGCGCAGCATCAGTTGATGGCTGATGATTTCGGCATCGGCCGGGGTTTCTTTCAGGGTTGATAGATGAAAACGACTGGTTTTCATAAATAAATCTCATTACTGTAAAAATTCATGAACATGGATGGTAACAAGCCAATGCCACACTATTATTCCCTGTTCAGAATCGGGTTAAATTAAAAGGTCCTGTTGTCCCAGCCCCACATCGGGCGTGCGGGTGATGAGAATTCAATATAGATACGGGAAGGGGGTATTTTATAGAGTTGATGGATGCAAGAACAGAGTTTTTCAGATAACGCAGTGGTTTGGGACTGTTCCAGCCCCAGGCTTTTCAGCTGGCAAAATGCCAAAGGCTCGTCATTACCGGCAAACAGCATATCCGCATTATGCTGTAAAGAAACCATGACATAGGATTCGGGTTTGCCCAGTGCACTGGCCACGGTTTCGCTGAGGGTCTTTAACTGCCCGTTTTGCAGGGGCAGTGATTGATTGCTGGTGATGCTCAGGTAGGGCATGAGAAAGCCGGGCAGTCAATTATTTACAGAATTGTTCGATATCTTCTTCCGATAATTTCTTACGCGCTTCGATTTCTTCTTCGGTCATGTAACGGACGGTGCCATCATCCATCTTCAGGCGTACGTTGGACGTGCGGTTCAGGGTTTTTAAATCTTTTTGCGCCTTTTCGCAGATGTCTTTGGCAACATCTGGCGGTGTTTCTGGAGCAGGATTTTGCGCGGTTTGAGGTTCACTCGTAGCTTTTGTCTCGCTTTCTTTTGTATCATTCAGGCGGGGCAGGGCTTTACCCGGATTACTGGGTGGGCGACTGATTCTTATCGCTTCGGTTTGAGTGGTGGCCGGAGGGCTATCTCCATAATGGATCTGGCCAGTCTCGTCTACCCATTTCTGTATGCCTGTGGCGTGGCCATTACAGGTAATAAAGATGGCGAGAAAAAATAGTCGCTTCATGCAGATATCCTCTGATTATTAAGATTAAATCATTGTTGTCAGGTTTATCCCTGCTCATAGTATAGTGTACGAACGAAGAAAGTTCCTGTCAGTAATAACTTGATTATTAAAGTGATTTATTACGCTTTCAACCGGTTATCACTTTAATTCGAAAGCAAAATAAGTATATTAGAAATTATTAATTAAGGTAGCAGTCATCGCTCGTGGAGACTTTATGAAAATCGTAGTGACATTTTTACTCGTATTACTTGCGTATACGTTTAGCCCGGTTTATGGGGCATCCGATGAGTTGGAGTTTGAACCTGCCAGTTTGCAACAGGTGTCCACCACCTACATGTTGGAAGGTACGGTGGAGGCAGAACTGAACACGACCATTTCGGCTCAAACGGCGGGGAATGTGCAGAAGATTTATTTCGATGTGAACGATTATGTGCGCAAGAATGAAGTGGTTGTTGAAATCGATAATAAACAACAAAGTTCATCCCTAAAACAGGCTGAAGCAGCACTGAAAGAGGCGATAGCCAGGCGCCAGGAAGCGCGTGCCGAGTTTAACCGGGTGAAAAAAGTCTATGACGAGAAGGTTGTTTCCAAATCGGATTTTGACAAGGCCAAGGCAGCCTTACAGTCTGCCGAGGCCCGTGTTGAATCGGCACAGGCGGCCAGTGAGAAAGCCAGGCAGCAGTTTGAGTATACTCTGGTTCGTGCTCCCTTCAGCGGTATTCTGACGCATCGCCTGGTTGAGCCCGGGGAATCCGTCAACGTGGGCACACCTCTGGTAACGGGCGTTTCCTTGGAAAAACTACGAGTGATCACTTACGTGCCTCAGAGCATACTCAAGGCTGTACGACAGCATCGTTATGCCATTATTGTGACCGAAGACAGCGAGATTGTGTCCACGGATATGGTCTTTTTCCCGTTCGCGGACCCCAATAGCCACAGTTTTGCTTTACGCGTGCGTCTGCCGGATACCTACAATGACCTACTGCCAGGTATGCACGTCAAGATAGCGATGGAAGTGGCTCGTGAACCCAAGGTGGTGATTCCGTTTAGTTCTGTCGCGTTTCGCGGTGAAGTGACGGGCGTTTATGTGCAACAGGCTGACTCCATTCAGTTCCGTTATGTGCGTTTGGGGCGCCGCCTGGATAAAAACGAGGTGGTGGTGGTCTCCGGCATCGAGGCCAATGAGTACATCATCACGGATCCGGTAGCCGCTGCTATTGCAATCAAGCATGAGCCTCAGGAATAAGCGGAGGTTATTATGTCAGATTCAAGAGCATCCAGAGAGCAGGGCGACAAGCTGGGTTTTTCCGGGGCCCTGGCAAAAAAATTCCTGCTGTCAGAAATAACGCCATTACTGGCCCTGGTTGGTATTTTGCTGGGTTTGTTTGC
>JANTFY010000010.1 GCA_024763185.1 Gammaproteobacteria bacterium
TCTCCCAAGCGGCGTGAAATTGGCCACGGTAAACTGGCCAAACGTGGTGTAGCGGCTGTGATGCCTAGCCAGGAAGAATTTCCTTACGTGGTTCGCGTGGTTTCTGAAATCACCGAATCCAACGGTTCCTCTTCGATGGCTTCCGTGTGTGGTTCCAGCCTGTCGATGATGGATGCCGGTGTGCCATTGAAAGCGCCGGTTGCCGGTATCGCCATGGGCCTGATCAAGGAAGGTGATGACTTTGCCGTGTTAACCGATATTCTGGGTGATGAAGATCATCTGGGCGACATGGACTTCAAGGTGGCTGGTACCACCGAAGGTGTCACTGCTCTGCAGATGGATATCAAGATAGACGGTATCACCACTGAAATCATGTCCCAGGCACTGGACCAGGCCAAAGACGGACGTATGTTCATCCTCGGTGAAATGGGCAAGGTACTGTCTTCGCATCGTGAGGAAATGTCCGAATTTGCCCCGCGTTTGATTACTTTCAAGATCAATCCTGAAAAAATCCGCGATGTGATCGGTAAGGGCGGTGCAACCATTCGTGGAATCACCGAAGAAACCGGTGCCACTATCGAGGTTGATGATGACGGTATCGTCAAGATATCTTCGGTTGATAAATCAGCCAGTGATGAAGCCAAACGTCGCGTTGAACTGGTAACAGCCGAGGTTGAGGTCGGTGCCATCTACGAAGGCAAGGTGGCCAAAATCATGGACTTCGGTGCTTTTGTCAACATCCTGCCGGGTAAAGACGGACTGGTCCATATCTCCCAGATATCTGACGAGCGTGTCGAGAATGTCAGTGACAAACTGTCTGAAGGCGACAAGATACAGGTCAAGGTGCTTGAAGTTGACCGTCAGGGCCGTATCCGCTTGAGTATGAAAGCGGTTGCCGAGGAGAGCGCAGAAGCTGAATAAGCTTTGCCTAGAGTCTGTAACCAAAGGGAGCCAATGGCTCCCTTTTTTTATGAATAAACAAATATTCAGGAATTACTTGAGTTCAAGGCACAACTGCATAATGATGCGACGTTTAGAATGAAAAAAAACACATAAGCCAAAGAGGAAACCATGACAAACTTAAAATCGATTGCCGTCCTATCCCTGTTATCTGCCAGTTTTGTGGCGGCAGAAGTACAAGCTGCTACCGAGTGGAATGTCTCCCTGTGGGGCAAACGCCGGGCATTTACTGAAAATGTTGAGAAGCTCGCTGAACTGGTCGAGAAAAAAACCAACGGTGACTTCAAATTGAAAATTTCCTACGGCGGTTTGTCGAAATCCAAGGAAAACCTGGATGGTATCTCCATCGGCGCTTTTGAAATGGCGCAATTCTGTTCTTTTTATCACAAGGATAAAAACCCGACGATCACCGTTACCGAATTGCCTTTTACCAGGGATGTTTCGTTATCACGTATTGCCGAAATTTATCAGAAGGTGCATGAGCATCCGGTGGTCGTCAAAGACCTGGCGCGCTGGAATGCAACCCTGTTAATGCCAACACCTTTGCCGCAATACAACATCGTTAGTAAAACCGATCCGCTTGAGTCTTTGTCCGATTTTAAAGGGGTAAGAGTACGTGGTCCGGGCGGCATCATGGGCGTGTTGGGCAAGTTGGGTGCGGTCAAAACCGGTGTGCCTTTTTCTGAAGTACGTCAATCAATGGATTCCGGTGTGATTGATGCGGCAACCTTTGCCCCGCATGCACATCTGGCTACTAAGACCTACATGGTAGGCAAATGGGCTTCAACTAATCTGAATTTGGGCTCTGCCAACTGTCCGGTGGTGGTCAACACGGATGCCCTCAATGCGTTAAGTGCAGAGCATAAACAGGCTTTACTCGGTTCTGTTGATGAGGCCATCGCTTATTATGTTGATAATTACAACAACAATACCACCGGTAAGTATGAAAAGGCCATAGTCGAAGCAGGCCTGACCCAGGTGACCTTTACGCCGCAGCAAACTGCCAAGTTAAACAAGTTGGCGGCCTCCGTACGCAATGACTGGGTGAAGAATAATGCTGCAAAATTTGACTCGAAAGCTTTGTTTGATTTTACCGCAGCTCTGTATAACGAGAAACCCAAGGTAGCCCTCAAATAAACAGACTTATACCGCACTCAGTAATGAGTGCGGATATATTGCGATTTATATAGCGCTGCAATTCGATGTCTGCTTCTCACACGGTATTAAAGGATGACTCACTGCTGAGTCGTACTGATCGTTTGTTTTTCAAGCTTGAATCGCTACTCACGCTGGTCGGTGGTATCGTTATTTTTCTGCTGGTGTTCCTGACCACGGCCAATGTGCTGGGGCGCTGGCTTTTCTCTTTACCCATATCCGGTTACATCGATTGGGTGGAACAGGCCATGGCCTTTTTTGCGTTTCTGGGCATAGCCTATACCCAGCGGGAAGGCGGCCATATCCGCATGGATATGTTGGTGGGCCATCTTCATGGACGACCATTGTGGGTAACCGAACTGATTTCCGTGTTGTTGATGTTTGCCATCACCCTGGTCCTGATCTACGGTTCTTTCCTGCATTTTTTGCGCGCCTACCAGATTGGCGATTCTTCACTGGACATCAATTTACCCACCTGGCCCGCCAAACTGGTGGTCCCTTTCGCATTGACGGTATTGGCACTGCGCTTGCTGTTGCATATTTGGGGCTACTCACGGGCCGTACTAAAAGGTGGAGACGATCCCGTGGCCGTTCCGCTGATCGAGGATACCGCATCCGTGGCCGCCGCGGAGGCAGAATCGGTGATGGGTGAAGTGTCGGATGAACGCGGATAACGTGGCGTAACATGGGTTTTTTCGAAACGCTGGGGCAGATGGACTCGATCAGCATCGGTTTATGGGTGACCGGTTTTATGCTGGTGCTGGTGGTCATCGGTATGCGCGTTGCCTTTGCCGCGGCTATTGCCGGGTTTATCGGCTTACTCTGGATATTCAGCGCAAAAATGGGCTTTGAACGAGGGGCCCTGGTAGCGATGAAAATGGCCGGTACCATTCCTCATTCCAAGGTGTCCACGCTGGCCCTGTCGTTAATCCCAACCTTCATCCTGATCGGCTTTCTGGCTTACCACGCCGGCCTGACCCGGGCTTTGTTTGAGGCCGCCAAACGCTGGGTAGGCTGGCTGCCCGGTGGTATGGGGGTGGCGACGGTATTCTCGGCCGCGGGTTTTGCCGCTGTTTCCGGTGCATCGGTGGCGACTTCTGCGGTTTTTGCACGTATTGCGGTGCCTGAAATGCTGCAACTCGGCTATGACAAACGCTTTGCTTCCGGTGTAGTGGCCGCCAGTGGAACCCTGGCTTCCTTGATTCCACCCTCTGCCATTCTGGTTATCTACGCGATTATCGTAGAGCAGGACGTCGGTGCCCTGTTGATGGCTGGATTTTTACCGGGCATTTTCTCGGCATTGGTTTATGCCGGCCTGGTCATATTCATGGCCACCACGCGCAAAAATTTTGGCCCGCCAGTACGGGGTTTTAGCTGGAAGCAGCGTTTCGAAACATTGCCCGGTTCGCTGCCGATTTTTTTCGTGGTCGCTATTATCGTGGTTTGTATCTATGGCGGGGTAGGGACGCCGACAGAAGCCGGATCACTGGGTGCTTTCGTGATTCTGTTGATGGCGCTTTACAAGGGCATGAAAATGCAGGAGCTGAAAGGAGCCCTGATGGAGACGGCCAAACTCACGGTGATGATTTTTACCATCATCTGGGGGGTTTTGTTGTATGTGCGTTTTCTGGGTTTTGCGGATTTACCCTCGGCCTTTTCCGACTGGATAACCGGCCTCGAGCAAAGCCCGATGCTGACGCTGGTGTTGATCTTGCTGGCCTACGCGATACTGGGCATGTTCATGGATGCGATCGGCATGTTGTTGCTGACTTTGCCGGTGGTCTACCCGGCTGTGATTGCTCTGAACGGGGGTGAGACGGTAACCGCGGCAGATTCCGCTTTTGGTGTTTCGGCGCTTGGTTGTTCCATCTGGTTTGGCATTATTGTGGTAAAAATGGCTGAGTTCTGCCTGATCACGCCACCCATCGGTTTGAACTGTTTTGTGGTGGCCGGTGTGCGCCCAGAATGTTCGGTACAGGATGTGTTTCGCGGAGTCATTCCGTTTTTTATTGCCGACGCCTTAACCATTGCGGCGCTGGTGGCCATGCCCGGTATTGTCCTGTGGTTACCGGGTTTGATGGGTTTTGCCTGAGAAAAAGATTGGAAGGGGTCAATATGACAGAAGAATTATTTCGAAAAGACGGCTATCTCAAACATTGTGAAGCACAGGTGGTGGGCGTAGAAGGTAATGCGGTGCTGCTCGACCAGACCGTGTTTTATCCGCAGGGAGGAGGGCAACCCGGTGATATTGGTAATATGCAGCTTGCCGATGGTAGTGAAGCCATGATTATCGATACGTTGAAAAATGAGCAGGGCATTCTGCATGTGCTGACAGAGGGGGCGCCATTACCGGCTGTGGGTGATCAGGTCCAGGTCAGCATCGACTGGGAGCGACGTCATCGTTTGATGCGTATGCACTCCTGCATGCACCTGTTATGTTCAATCGTTCCTTTTGGCGTGACCGGTGGATCAATCCGTGAAGACAGTGCTCGGCTGGATTTTGATGCCGAGCAGCCCATGGACAAGGAAGCCATTAATCATGAACTGAATCGACTGATCCGTGAGGATCATCCCATGTCCATACGCTGGATCAGTGAAGCGGAACTGGATGCCCAGCCTGAATTGGTTCGTACGATGTCGGTTCAGCCGCCACGGGGTACAGGCTCCATTCGACTGGTAGAGTTTGAAGGGGTTGATCTACAACCCTGTGGCGGGACTCACGTAAAGTCCACGGCTGAAATCGGCGCCGTCAGGATTCGAAAAATCGAGAAAAAAGGCAAACACAATCGGCGCGTTAATATCGTGTTTGATGACTGAGAAAATGCTCCTTCAAAAAACGGATAATTCTTTGTTCTAGCCAGAATTCGGGTTTTAGCAAGCCTCCGGCAATAAAGCCAACATGGCCTCCGTGTTGAGATAATTCCAATGTGGTGGTGTTGGAAAGCTCCACGTTTTCCGGTATTACTGCACGGGTCATAAAAGGGTCGTCCTTGCTGTGGATAATCAGGGTGGGTTTATGAATGTGTTTCAAAAACTGGCGTGAACTGCAACTCTGATAGTAGTGCCGGGCATTTTCAAAGCCGTGTATGGGCGCGGTAAACTGATCGTCGAACTGTACGAAGTTTTTAATGGCTTTAAGGTTGGTGTTATAGCCCCCCTCAATCAGCAGCTGTTCTTTTTGCAGGACCTTCCGTTTCAGGCGTTTGAGCAGACTGTGCTGGTAGATTTTTGCAAAACCACGATCCATGGTATCAGCGCAGACATCCAGCAACAGGGGGACCGAAATTGCGCTGGCGCAGATAATCGCTTCATCGGTGGTGTTTTCGCCCATGTATTTCAACGTGACGTTGCCACCGAGGGAATAACCGACCAGAGCTATGCGCCTGCTACCGGAGTTTTTCAGGTGTTGTATTACGGCTGATAAATCGCCGGTTTCGCCGGAATGATAACTACGCGTTTTATTATTGGCCCGACCGTCACAACCCCGAAACAACATGATGGCCGCCGCTATATTTTCTCGATTAAGCCGGTTCATCAGTCGCTGGGCATAGGCGGATTTAACTGATCCTTCCAGGCCATGTAATACCAACACCGTATCAGCGTCCCTGGCCGTCCCTCTCGCCAGTTGCAGTCTGTCCCCATCCGGTAATTCTACTGTTTCCATCGTAATCGCAGGCGTTTTAGGATGAATGATGCTACCTAGAATAGTCTGCATATGTGGATTGCGCAGATACCACAATGGCTTAAAAGGGCTTTTTGTAATCATTTCAGATGTTTACGTTTTTACATTTATTTTTTAATGATTGATAAGTCGCATTGCACTTCGAAGCGTTTTTAGCTAGCCTTCGGTGTCTTTTTTCTTGAACCATAGTAAAAATATGTCATCCCTTTTACAAACCCGTGATCTTAGTTGTGTTAAAGATGATCGAGTCTTGTTCGAGGATTTGAATATTGACTTAAAAGCCGGGCAGATATTGTTGGTTGAAGGCAAAAATGGCAGCGGCAAAACCAGTCTGCTGCGAATCTTAACCGGTTTAAGCCTGCCGGAAACCGGCGAGGTGCTGTGGCAGGGTGATCCGATCAGCGAGGTTGGACCGGATTACTACGAACAGGTTAATTATGTCGGTCATCACGATGGCATTAAACGTGATCTCACCTGCCTGGAAAACCTTCGTCTGGTACAGGCTATGGGTAAGCCACTGCCGATTGATCTGGATGAAGCCCTGGAAAAAGTGAATTTATATCGCTTTGGCGAAAATTTTGTTGCCACCCTCTCTGCCGGGCAGAAAAGAAGGCTGGCGATGGCGCGGCTGGTGGTTACCGAGGCTCTGTTGTGGATTATGGATGAGCCTTTTACCTCTCTAGATAAAGCCAGTATGGCGATGTTCCAGCGCATGTTTGAACAACATCTGGATAACGGCGGTGTCATTGTAATGACTTCTCATCATGATATCGAAATGCCCGATTCTGACGTTGTGAGGTTGAATCTTTCAGAATGAAACGTTTATCTTTATCCCAGGCTTTCTGGTTTTTACTGCGTCGGGATTTATTGCTGGGATTTCGTAATCGCTCGGAACTGGCGAATCCATTACTGTTTTTTGTGCTGGTCATTACCCTGTTTCCGTTGGCTGTTGGTGCGGAGCCTAACCTGCTGGCTAGAATTTCTCCCGGGATTATCTGGGTAGCAGCGCTACTCGCTTCCATGTTATCACTGGATGCCATCTTTCGATCGGATTTTGAAGACGGAACGCTGGAACAAATGCTGTTGAGCGCTCACCCTGTTCCGGTGCTGGTATTGGCCAAGGTGACAGCTCACTGGCTGGTTACCGGTTTGCCATTGTTAATGGTGGCACCCATGCTGGCGATGATGCTGGGCCTGGATGAATCGGCCTACGGTATTTTGCTGCTGACCATTCTACTGGGTACACCGGTGTTAAGTTTAATCGGTTCGATTGGTGTGGCACTTACCATTGGTCTGCGCAAAGGTGGTATAATTCTGTCACTTTTGGTGCTGCCATTGTATGTACCGGTGTTGATTTTTGCAGCCAGTGCGGTTGATGTCAGTTCTGTAGGCCTGGATGCCGGAGCGCAGATTAAAATGTTAATGGCATTTTTATTTCTGGCGCTATCCCTGTCACCTGTAGCGACAGCTGCAGCCCTGAGAATGAGTATGAGTTAACGGTAAGTAAATGTTTAAAAGCTTTGTTAAATGGTTTCACCGAATGGGATCTCCACCCCATTTTTATCGTTTCGCCGGTCGTTGGCTGCCCTGGTTGACGGGAATATTCGCAATTTTTCTTATAGTGGGTCTGTATGGCGGGCTGGTAATGGCTCCACCCGACTATCAACAGGGCGAAAGTTACCGCATTATTTTTGTACATGTGCCGGCGGCGTGGATGTCAATGTTCATCTACATGGTGATGGCAAGCTGCGGCATTATCGTGCTGGTATGGCGCATGAAAATGGCCGAAATCGTATTGATCAGTTCGGCTCCCGTGGGTGCCAGTTTTACTTTTCTGGCATTGGTCACCGGTTCGCTGTGGGGTAAACCGATGTGGGGTACCTATTGGGTCTGGGATGCCCGATTAACCTCAGAATTGATATTGTTGTTTCTCTATCTGGGTGTCCTAGGATTATACGGCGCCATTGATGATAAACGCGTGGCAGGTCGGGCGGTTGCAATCCTCGCTATCGTCGGCATGGTGAACATTCCGATTATTCATTATTCGGTAGATTGGTGGAACAGTCTGCACCAGACTGCTTCTTTAACCAAGTTTGAAAAGCCTTCGATGCCGCCGAGCATGTATGTGCCGATCTTGATTATGGCACTGGCATTCAAGATTTACTTCGTTTTGGCATTATTTCAACGGGTACGCGCAGAATTGCTGTACCGCGAAAGAAATAGTCGTTGGGTTGAGGAACTAGTGCAATCATGAGTCTGTCAGAATTCCTTAACATGGGTGGTTACGCCGTATTTGTCTGGTCATCCTATGGATTAACCTTGGGGGTTCTGCTCATCAACTGGTGGTTGCCGTTCCAGCAGCACAAACAGAATTTGAAAAAACTAAAACGCCAATATCGGCAGGATAGAAAACGTAATGACTCCAGCTCGTAAAAAAAGACTTTCTCTAATTGTTTTAATGGTGATTGGTGTTGCCGTGGGTGTTGGGTTTGCCTTGCAGTCACTGAATGAAAATATCATGTTTTTCTTTTCACCGGCCGATATCCAGGCGGGCAAGGCGCCGGCCAACAAGGATTTTCGGGTTGGCGGTGTCGTGGTTGATGGAACGGTCAGTCGTCCCGGTGAAGGCCTGACCGTGGAATTTGATTTGACCGATAATGATTCCACCGTCAAGGTAAAATATACCGGCATACTACCGGACCTGTTCCGTGAGGGTCAGGGCATTATCGCCAATGGTCGTTTGAATGCGCAAGGTGATTTTATCGCCCAGGAAGTGCTGGCAAAACACGATGAAAACTATATGCCACCCGAAGTCATGGAAGCGATGAAAAAATCGGGGCAGGCCATGCCATCGATGAATAGGAATGGTATCTAAACGGCGGTTACTCAGGTTATATACCTGGCCTTATAAAAATAATGCCTTGCTGTCTGTTGCTACCATGACAAGAGCACCAAAAGTCGAAATAAAAAACCGAGAGATTCTATGATCCCAGAACTTGGACATTTTGCATTGATTCTAGCTTTGTGTGTGGCGATCGCACAAACCATCTTTCCCATTCTAGGTGCCCAGTTCGGTTATTCGCGCTGGATTGCACTGGCACGTCCAACGGCCTATGCACAGCTGGGTTTTACCTTGCTGTCCTATGTCTGTTTGACTCTGGTTTTTATCAATAACGATTTCTCCGTCCTGTATGCCGCGAAAAATTCCAATACCGAATTGCCCATGCTGTACCTGATCTCGGGTGTCTGGGGCGCACACGAAGGCTCGTTGCTGTTATGGGCTTTGATCCTGTCTCTGTGGACCGGTGCTGTCGCTTTCTTCAGCCGCAGTGTACCGCGCGTGATGCTGGCTCGTGTGCTCGGTGTTATGGGTTTTGTCAGTGTGGGCTTTCTCCTGTTTATTTTAATCACTTCAAACCCCTTTGATCGTTTGCTGCCTGCGGCCGTGGAAGGGCGCGACCTGAATCCACTGTTGCAGGACCCCGGGCTGGCCATTCATCCACCGATGCTGTACCTCGGATACGTCGGTTTTTCAGTGGCATTTGCCTTTGCCATAGCGGCCCTGTTGTCTGGACAGGTTGATTCGGCCTGGGCGCGCTGGTCCCGTCCCTGGACCAATTTAGCCTGGCTGTTTCTCACCCTGGGCATTGCGCTCGGTAGCTGGTGGGCTTATTACGAGCTGGGATGGGGCGGCTGGTGGTTCTGGGATCCGGTTGAAAATGCCTCGTTCATGCCCTGGCTGGTCGGAACCGCGTTAATGCATTCGCTGGCCATTACCGAAAAAAGAGGTACTTTCAAGGCATGGACAGCTTTGCTGGCGATTTTTGCGTTCTCGCTCAGTCTGCTTGGTACCTTCCTGGTTCGTTCGGGTGTGTTGACCTCGGTACATGCGTTTGCCAGTGATCCGGAACGTGGTATTTTTATTCTTATCTTCCTGGGAGTGGTTGTAGGAACCTCTTTGGTGCTGTATGCCTGGCGAGCGCCTACCTTAAAAAGTGCTGCAGTGACCAACCTGTTGTCGCGTGACATGGCGCTGTTATTGAATAATATTTTTCTCACCGTTGCCACCGCGGCCATTCTGCTGGGTACCGTGTACCCAATATTTGTCGATGCCATGGGGGGCAAGATATCCGTCGGCCCGCCATATTTTAATCTGGTGTTCCTGACCCTGACCGCGCCTATCGGTGTGTTAATCGGTGTGGGTATGATTGTACGCTGGAAAAATGACGATTTATCGCGCCTTTTTAGCAAATTAAAATTACCCTTGATCGCGACTGTAGTGATAGCAGTTTTGATCAGTTTTCTGTTACCCGTGTGGGACTGGAGAGCGTTGACGGGTTTGATGATGGCATTTTGGATCACAACCACCGTAGTGCTGGCATTGGCTGAACGTTTTAAAAACCGATCTATCAGTTCGGCGTTAAGGTCCACGCCACGCGGATTCTACGGTATGATTCTGGGGCACATCGGGATCGCTTTCTTTATCATTGGTATCACGTTTGTTAGCCTGTTTGAAATTGAAAAGGACCTCCGTATGTCGCCTGGCGACAGTTACGAAATGGCGGGATACACGTTCACCTTTAATGGGGTCAGAATGGTCGACGTGTTAAATTACCAGGCGGCCAGAGGTGATTTTTACGTTACCAACGATGAGGGTTTTAAAGCCGAGCTGACCCCGGAAAAAAGAATCTACCGGGTCCAGCAAAACCCGATGACGGAAGCGGCCATTGATGCCGGTTTTACACGTGATCTTTTTATTGCGCTGGGTGAGCAGGTGGGAGATGACGACAGTTGGGCAATACGCATCTATTATAAACCCTTCATCCGCTGGATATGGCTGGGTGCGATTATCATGTCCATCGGCGGTTTATTGGCGGCAACCGATAAACGCTATCGGCAAATGGCCAGACGTGAACTGGATGCCGCTAACAACGCTGTTGGGAGTGCAGCCTGATGCGTTTTCTTTTGCCTCTGGGTGTTTTTGTGCTGCTGGTAATATTGCTGGCCATCGGGCTGACTATGGACCCCAAAAAAGTCCCATCACCGCTGATTGGTAAGGTCGCACCAGCCTTTGACCTGCCTTTATTACACAATGAATCCTTAACTTTCTCCCCTGATAAATACAAGGGGCAGGTATGGGTGCTTAGCGTCTGGGCTTCCTGGTGTGTATCCTGTCGGGCAGAACATAAAGTTATTACAAAACTGGCGGACATGGAACTGGCCGATATCGTGGGCCTGAATTACAAAGACCAACCGCAGGACGGCAGGCGCTGGCTGCAACAGTTCGGTGACCCCTATACCTTCAGTGTGATTGACCAGGATGGACGTGCCGGTATTGACTGGGGTGTGTACGGCGTACCGGAAACCTTCGTCATCGGCAAGGATGGGCTGGTTAAATACAAACACATCGGGCCGGTAACCGATAACTCCCTGCGCGACGAAGTCGTGCCGATGATTAAATCTTTATTATAAAATCAACATGAAAAAACTGATCAGTTTAATGCTGTTAATGTGTTTCTCTATGCCTGTAATAGCGGCGATTGAAGCTTACGAATTTAAAAATGATGAGGCTGAGGCCGAGTACAAGGCGCTCATCGATGAGTTACGTTGCCTGGTCTGCCAGAATCAGAACCTCGCCGATTCCGATGCCGATCTGGCCAAGGATCTTCGTAAGCAAACCTACGAGATGGTGCAGCAGGGTAAAAACAGACAAGAAGTGATTGAATACATGGTAAACCGTTACGGGGATTTTGTACTGTACAAGCCGCCAGTGAAATCCAGCACGTTATTGCTGTGGGCCGGACCTTTTGTTTTATTGTTGATCGTATTGCTGGTGGTTGTGATCCGGGTAAAGAAAACTCGTGCTGTAGATGCACCGCAACAAGAAAATCTACAACAGGCGAAAGGCCTGTTATCTGACGAAGCCGACAACAGGGGAGGTTCCAAATGATATTTGGTGCCATAGTCGTTATATTAATCGGTCTGACCCTGGCTTTCCTGATTATTCCGGTATTAAAAAAACCTTCTGACAATGAATCGGTTGATCGTGAACAGCAGAATATCCAGATAGCCCGCGAAAAAAAGGCTCTGCTGAAAGAACAGTTATCACAACAGCAGATGACCCAGCAAGAGTATGAAGCGGCCCTGGTTGACCTGGAAAACTCACTGGCTATAGATCTAGAGCGGCAGCAGGCACTCGCTAACAACCAGCAAGCTGGCCGTTGGGTGGTGTGGTTGTTTGTGCTGTTTGTGCCAGTGTTCAGTATCTATCTTTACCTGCAGCTGGGTGAATACCGGGTGATAGAAAATCCGCAACTTGCCCAGGCCAGAACCCAGTCTCAGGCTCAGGCCGCGCACAGTGACGGCCAAACACCCAGTATGGACGAACTGATTGATAAATTGAAAGCTCATCTTCGGGATAATCCTGAGGATATAAGCGGCTGGTTTATGCTGGGTCGCACCATGATGAGTATGCAGAAGTATGCCGAGGCGGTCGCGGCTTTCCGTCGCAGCCATGAACTCAGTCAGGACGAGCCCAGTGTTATGCTGGCACTGGCAGATTCCCTGGCAATGACCAAGGGTGGCAGCATGGCCGGTGAGCCGGAACAGCTTGTGTTGAATGCTCTGGAGCTTTCACCGAATGAACAAACCGGTTTATGGCTGGCCGGTCTCGCCGCCGAACAGGGTAACCGGTATCGTGAAGCCTTCGATTACTGGATGAAATTGTTGCCGCTAATCCAGGATGATGAGCGTTCTAGCACTGAAGTAAAAACCTTGCTGGCCGAGTTGAAGAAAAAGGATCCGAATCTGCCGGCACTCGATTTTGCCCAGGCAATCAATCCTGCCGGTTTGCAGGTCACGATCAGCCTGGATGATAAATTTGCCGATCAGGTCAAAGCGAGTGATCTGGTATTTGTTTATGCCAAGGCTGTTTCGGGCCCACCCATGCCTCTGGCTGCTAAACGCATGACGGTTGCTGATTTGCCTGCCCGTGTGTCACTGTCGGACAATGATGCCATGTTGCCGCAAATGAAACTGTCCGGGTTTGACCAGGTGATTGTCGGTGCTCGTGTTTCCAAAACCGGTGATCCGGTCTCTAAAACGGGTGACCTGTATGAGGAGTCGGCTGTGATAGATCAAAAAAAGCACCAGGGTGACGTCGAGATTCATATTCAGCGCATAAAACAATAATACGCTGTTTCGTACTTCATTCACTCTGCGCCCCTGACCTTGTAACAAGAGGTAGGGGGTGGTTGTGTTACAAGGAGCCTCTATAACATGGCTTGTTTATTACGGATTGCACCTTGAATTTTATCGAGCCCCGCTGACAGGCTTCATTTGAAATCCTGCGTATTGTTAACCTGCCTCACGTATAACACATGAGTTTTCGAACCAGGCTAATACTTTAGTCTGATTTACAGCACGCACTCGTATTTGATATAAGTTGATCCAGGTTCAATCAAGGGTATTGAGTCCAGATTAAGCTTGATATGCTGAGCTGGCTTAAGTTCCCTGATATTTATGACGATGGGTGGACGTGTTATGAGCAGTAAGCATTCAACCAGAGAAGCATCGCTTTCAGACTTTTCATTTGATTTTGATGAATGGCATAGGTTAAGTCAGGAATCCCCAGAAAAGTTTGAACGCAAGCGCCGGCAACTTTGTCAGCAATTCATTGAAAATTCTCCGCGCAAATACCAACGCCGACTACAGGGCCTGATGTTTCAAATCGATATGAACCGCCGAAAATCCGCCAACCCGATGGATTCCTGTATCCGCCTTTCGGGCTTGATGTGGGATAGTTTTCATGAGCTGGTGGAAGGCCTCAAGCAGTTATCCAGTAATGCCGAACGGCCTGTACACAGGCACAATCATAAAAATCAAAATAGTCAAAATGTGATAAAACTGGAACTGGTACATAGTCGCATATAATCCCCAGCGATTTATCTTATTTTAGGGATGGCAGCGGCCTGCCAGTGGCGGCAGGCGTACTCAAGGATTTGTTCCGGTCTGGCGCTGATCAAATCGTCGGTAATCGGTTGACCCAGGAGTTTAAGGGATTGCACCAGTTGTTCACGGGCCCGTTCAATGCTAATGGGTGGAGCGCCGGTCTGTTTGCTTAATTTTTTACCTTCGGAATTTTTTATCAGTGGGATATGCAGGTACTGGGCTGCTTCAAGTTTGAGCAGGCGGTTGATGTACAGATGCAGGCAGGTGACTTCCAGCAGGTCGGCCCCCCTGACAATCTGGTTTACACCCTGCCAGGCATCATCCAGCACCACGGCAAGGTGGTAAGCGTAAACACCATCAATTCTTTTTAACACAATATCACCCACATCCGTGCTGATATTCAAGGTATAGGGGCCATAGTGTATATCGTTAAAGCGCTGGGTTTTTGCGGGCTCGGTATCAAGTCGAAGACTGAGGTTTTTATTGTTGAGATGAAGTCCCCGACAGTGACCCGGATAAATCATGCCCAGCGGTCCGTATTGCAGGTCCTGAGACATCAGTGACTTTCGACTGCATTGGCATCGATACAGCAGTCCATCAGATTGCAATTGCTGCAAGGCTTCTTCATAGGCTTCAAAACGCTGGCTTTGATAGACGACCTGTCCATCCCAGTTGAAACCGAAACCTTCGAGGGTGCGGAGAATATTGTCAGCCGAGTCCTTGACCACGCGCGGGGTGTCCAGGTCCTCAATGCGTAACAGCCAGCGACCGTTTTGTGATTTAGCCTGGCAATAACTGGCCACTGCCGTAACCAGTGAGCCAAAGTGCAGAGGGCCTGAAGGTGTGGGTGCAAATCGACCTGTAACCTCGGTAGAGGATACTGTCATGCCGGCTCACTGTTCAGTTGCTGTTCCAGGTAGGTGGTGTAATCACTGACCGGTAGCGGTAAAGAAAAATAATGTCCCTGGATTAAATGACATCCGGCATCGGATAAAAAGTTGAGCTGGTCCTGATTTTCCACGCCTTCGGCAATGATTTCTTTTCCCAAGTCGTGTCCCAGACTGATGATGGCTTTAACCAGGTTGGCATCATTGAGATCACTCCTTACATCACGCACAAACTCGCGATCGATTTTAATGATATCGATGGGAAATGCGCGCAAGTGTGACAGAGAAGACTGGCCTGTGCCAAAGTCATCAAGAGCAATTTTGTATCCACGGTTATTCAAAAGAGCGAGCATGGCAGAACTGTTTTGCATGTCGGTGATCAGGGTGTCTTCTGTCACTTCCAGTACAAAGCATTCAGGATGATCAATGTATTGCATCAACAATACCGAAATTTTTTCCCGATATTTATTTTGTTGAAAAACGATGGAAGGTAAATTGATTGAAATCCTAGGAATGAGGTTGAACTGTTTTTTTATTTTAATCTGAAATCGATGGCTTTCTTTAATTACCCAGCAGGTCAGGTCAAATAATAGTTTTGAATTATCCAGTATGGCTATAAAGCTCTCCGGATAGAGTAATCCACGTTGCGGGTGGTTCCAGCGAAGTAAGGCTTCGCTGGCCATGTAATTTGAATCTTTTACATCGACCAATGGCTGGAAATATAGCTCAAATTGGTTGTTCTTAATGCCCTCACGTATTTGATTCTCGAAATTGATCATGGATTCCTGCGCATTTTCCTGGTCTTCGCTAAACCAGGTAAACTGGTTACGACCCAGTGATTTGGACTGGTACATGGCGATGTCCGCATAACGTGTCAGAGTTGTCTCGTTTCGGGAGTGTGAAGGGGCCAGTGAAAGTCCGATTGAAGTAGAAATATGGATTTCCTGCTCATCGATGATAAAGGGTTTGATAAATAACTGGATGATTTTGCGCGCAATCTGTTCGGCTTCATGTGGAGTGTTGATATTCTCCAGTATGATGGCGAATTCATCGCCACCCAGGCGGGCTATGGTATCCTCTGCCCGTATACAATCTTTTAAACGGGTTGCGGTTTGTTGTAATAACTTGTCTCCAAACAAATGCCCCAGCGTGTCATTAATTAATTTAAAACGGTCAAGGTCGAGCAGCATCAGGCAAACCTGTTTGTTGCTTCGTTCAGTCAATCGGATCGCATGTTCCAGCCTTTCATTAAACAGTAAGCGGTTGGGTAAACCGGTTAATGCATCATGATGCGCCATAAAATCCAATCGTCTCTCGCGCTGGTGAATTTGCTCGCTCATCAGGTTGAAACTTTCGATCAGTTCACGTGTTTCACTTGCTCTGGGTGTCATATCAAGTTCCTGGGTCAGGCCACGTGATTGCAGGTAAAGTGCATGGGTGGTGCGGGCAATGGGGCGCAGGATGTTACGGTCAAAGATAAAAAAACCGATCAGCACAACAATGAGGGATACCAGGCAGAATAGAATTAAATTAAAGGATATTGTTCGATTGATGTGGTTTAGATTCTGAATGTCCAGCTCAGATTGCCGGGAAAGTTCCTGCTGCAGTATGATTATGCTACGACTGTATTGCTTTAACAAAACCTCCAGTTGTTGCAGAATCAGAATATCCTGGCGCCAGAATTCCTGTAGCAGTAGGGTTTTTGCTTTTACGTGTAGTTGAATCCATTGTTCGATATCCGTTTTCAGGTTAGGAAACACAACATCCCTGATAAAGGCATATTGTTCATCGTTGATCAGTTGATGTAGTTGTTGAAGTTGCGAACGAAGTTGCTCTATGCGCAGCGATAAATTATTTTGCCGTGCCATAATTCCTTCCATGGTCTGGTCGAAAACGCCTAGGCGGTTAGCGGCTAACAGCCGAAATTCCGATATGGTGGATAACCACAGATTTTTAAAGTCGAGAAACCGGGCAAGAATAGTAAAGGCTTCAGGGGTGTTCAGGTCTTCATCCTGAGTGATGCTGTTTAAGTGGGTTATCACACGTTCGTTGACCGGTGATAACTGCTCGGACATGACCCGAGTAGCCGGTATCCACAGTTCAGAATTCGAGCGTATGGTGATCAGTTTAACGATATTCTGGTGTAACTCGATGGGCAGTTGAAAAATAAAATTGTTCAGAATCTCCGCATCCACATCATCGAATAACGAAATGTCGATATGTTCAGATAATTCAAGCAATACGATGGCTGAATGGTAAATGTCAGTCTGTTTCACAGAATCCGGTATCAGGCTGTATTTATATACCTGTGCCCGTGTCAGTTGAAATTGGTTGGTGATCTGATTGAGAAGGTTGGCATTATCCTGGCGGATGCTGATGTTGTGCTGGGTGAGTTGATTGGCCTCGGTAATGTCTTTCCAACTGCTATAGGCAAACACACTGATTACTATCAGTGCCAGAGTCGTTAAAAAAATGTAACGGCCGCGATAGGAATTCAGGCCGGGCAGGCGAAGAGGTGATTTCATAACCTTTATTTACCTTAGGCCGCAGTTCAAAGGGTTCAAATCATCGGGTTAAACTTATGATTTTAGTAAGTTTATTAAGATATTTTCATAAATCTGTGAAAGGGTGTCAATTTCGCTGACTTTAATGTTTTCATTGATTTTGTGGATGCTTTCATTGACTGGGCCTAGCTCTAGCACTTGTGCGCCGGTAGGCGCAATAAAGCGTCCATCCGAAGTACCACCGGCAGTTGATAACTCGGTATCCAGCCCGGTACATTGCTTGATCGCTTTTTGTGCGGCTTCGACCAGCGCTCCCTCTGCGGTGAGGAAAGGTAAACCGGACAAATTCCAGTCAATCTCGTAGTTTAACTGGTGCCTGTCCAGTATCGATGTAACACGATGCTGGATTTGTTCAGCCGTCAGGCAGGTGGAAAAGCGCAGGTTGAAATCTATGGTGACTTCCCCGGGTATGACATTGGAAGCCCCCGTGCCGGCATGGATATTGGTGATTTGAAAGGTGGTTGCCGGAAAGAATTCATTGCCCTGATCCCACTGTTCCTGTGACAAATCGGCCAGGGCCGGCGCCACCCGGTGCACCGGGTTTTCCGCAAGATGCGGGTAAGCAACATGACCTTGAATACCGTTGACGGTCAGACGCGCGCCTAAAGAGCCGCGCCGGCCATTCTTGACCACATCACCCACGGTGTTGGTGCTGGAGGGTTCGCCCACCAGCGCCCAGTCTATTTTTTCACCGCGTTGCTCGAGGGTCTCGATGACCCTGACGGTACCATCTTTGGCCGGCCCCTCTTCATCACTGGTGATGAGAAAAGCCATTGAACCCTGGTGATCGGGGTTTTTGGCAAAAAAGCGTTCACAGGCCGTTATCATACAGGCAATGCTGGTTTTCATATCCGCTGCTCCCCGTGCGTACAGGAAACCATCGCGTATCTGCGGTTTAAACGGGTCACTGTGCCATTGATCCAGCGGACCGGTAGGCACCACGTCGGTATGGCCGGCGAAAGCCAGTACCGGAGAATCTTTACCTTTTCGTGCCCACAGGTTGGTGACCTCACCGAACTGCAGGGTTTCACATTCAAACCCCAGTTTTGCCAGGCGATCGCAGACGAGTTGCTGACAGCCCTTATCGTCCGGTGTGACCGAATCGATGGATAACAGTTCGACGGCCAGGTTAAACGAGTCAGAGCTCATGATTCAATCAGTGCCTGCTGATAGGTCGATTCATCAAAACCCAGCAGGTTTCTATCCGCCATGGCCAGCAAGGGGCGTTTGATTATGGAAGGTTTTTCCATCATCACCTCAATGGCGGTCGTTTCGTTCATGGTGTTTTTAACCTCATCGTCCAGCTTGCGCCAGGTCATGCCGCGTTTGTTAATGACCTTGTCCCAGCCAAATTCCTTGACCCAGGCTTGCAAAAGTTTTTCATCCGTACCAGCCTTTTTGTAATCATGGAACTCATATTCAATGTCATGATCCTGCAACCACTGGCGCGCTTTTTTAACCGTATTGCAATTGGGAATGCCGTACATGACCGGCTTTTTTGAGGCCATTATTGGGTGTCTCTTAACAGTTCATTGATGCCCACCTTGGAACGGGTTTTTTCATCAACCTGTTTGACGATGACCGCGCAGTACAGGCTGTATTTTCCATTCGAAGAGGGCAGGTTGCCGGATACCACGACAGAACCTTCCGGGATACGGCCGTAGGTGACTTCGTCTGTTTCGCGGTTGTAGATCTTGGTGCTCTGGCCGATATAAACGCCCATGGAAATGACCGAGTTCTTTTCCACGATGACGCCCTCGACCACTTCAGAGCGCGCACCAATGAAACAATTGTCCTCGATGATGGTGGGCGCGGCCTGTAAAGGTTCCAGGACGCCACCGATGCCGACACCACCGGACAGGTGAACATTCTTGCCAATCTGTGCACAGGAACCGACCGTCGCCCAGGTGTCGACCATGGTTCCGCTATCGACATAGGCGCCGATATTGACATAGGACGGCATCAATACCACGCCGGGTGCGACATAAGAGCCTTTACGCGCAGTGGCCGGCGGCACCACGCGCACACCGCTTTCGCGGAATTCACGGGTGTTCATGTCGGCAAACTTGGATTCTACCTTGTCGTAATAATTGGTGAAGCCACCCTTGATAAACTGGTTGTCATCGATACGAAACGACAACAGCACGGCTTTTTTCAGCCATTCATTGACCTGCCAGCCGCCACCGTCGAGTGGTTCCGCCACGCGCGCCTTGCCGCTGTCGAGTAATAAAATGGCTTCGCTTACGGCATCCTTGATCGGGGATTCAACATTGCGGGGGGTAATGTCAGCGCGTCGCTCAAACGCGTCTTCAATGATTTGCTGGATATCGGACATGGTATCTCCTGTTAATAGTCATCTCAGTTTGAATCAGAATTTCTATACACCACCAGGTTGTCGAAGCTTGAAATATGATTACCAGTCAGTGCTCCTGGAGGATTTCGCGCTAAACCTGTTAGTAATTGTCGTTCATAAATTGGTTGATTCGCTGTGCGGCATCCTGGCATTCATCCAGGGGGGCTACCAGGGCCATGCGCACGTAGTGTTCGCCGGGATTAATTTCCGCGCTGGAACGTGACAGGAATTGGCCGGGCAAAACGGTGAGGTTTTGCGTGGCGAATAACTGTTGCGCGAATTCGGTATCGCTTTGCGGGGTTTTGACCCAGAAATAAAACCCGGCATCGGGCTGAACCGGGCGCAGTGTACCAGAAAGTGCGCTTATCACCGCGTCAAATTTTTTACGGTATTGATTACGGTTTTCAATAACATGCTGTTCATCCTGCCAGGCCGCAATACTGGCGCTCTGGGTCGCAGGCGGCATGGCACAACCATGGTAGGTGCGATACAGCAGGAACTTTTTCATGATTTCGGCATCACCGGCGACAAAACCGGAACGCAGGCCGGGCAGGTTGGAGCGTTTGGACAAGCTGTGAAACACCACGCAGTTGTTGTAATCAGCCAGCCCCATCGCATCCGCCGCAGACAGCAAACCCGGGGGCGGGTTATTTTCATCGGCATAGATTTCGGAATAACATTCATCGCTGGCGATAATAAAATCATATTTCTGCGCCAGCGTGATCAGCTGCTGCAGGTATTCGTTCGACATTACCGCGCCGGTCGGGTTACCCGGGGTGCAGATGTAGATCATCTGGCAGTCTTTCCATTGTTGTTCGCTGATGTTTTCCAGATCCGGTAAAAAACCGTTGTCTTCGGTGCAATTCATATATACCGGTTGCGCACCCGCGAGTAGCGCCGCGCCTTCGTAGATCTGGTAAAACGGGTTGGGCATCAGCACGCTGGCGTTGGATTGATTGCGGTCGACGATACATTGGGCGAAAGCGAACAGGGCCTCGCGGGTTCCATTAACCGGTAACACCTGAGTGCCGGCGTTAATTTTTGAGGCCAGATCAAAACGCTTGTTTAACCAGCTGCTGAAGGCTTCTCGCAAAGCATCGCTACCCCGGGTCAAAGGGTAATTCGATAGCAGATGGGTATGTGCAATCAGGTTCTCGGTAACAAAATGCGGTGCCGAGTGTTTGGGTTCACCGATGGATAAGGCGATATGATCAAGATGGGCCGGGGGGGTAATGCCGTGTTTGAGTTGATTGAGTTTTTCGAACGGATAACGGTGAAGCTGCGTTAAATCAGGGTTCATGGTCTGGGCATCGGTAACAGGGACGGCTATTATAACGGAGTCCCAAACACGATCACAGTTGAGTTATGACAAACGAAATCAACCAGTTTTCAGGCATTGATCATCACAGTGTCATCATTTCCGATGTTGAAAAAAGCCGTCATTTTTATGCCGATGTACTGGGCCTGGAACAAGACCTCAACCGACCTGAGATGTCATTTGACGGTCTCTGGTTCAAGGTTGGCGAGCAAGCTATTCACTGCCTGTGCCTGAAAAATCCGGACCCGGTGGAAGACCGGCCTGAACACGGCGGGCGTGATCGCCATGTGTGCCTGAAGGGCAGTAATATCAATGAACTGATGGACAGGCTGGAACAGCATTACGTGGATTACACACGCAGCAAATCGGGCCGCCGCGCCATTTTCTTTCATGACCCTGATGGCAATGCGATAGAAGTACAGGAAGTGAATTCTTGACTCATTGATGGGTATCCGATAATCCGTACTACCAGCCGACAAGCATGGTTTCAGTGACCGTCGGCATTTACTTTTATCCGTTTTTCCTCCCCCATAATTTCCACCCACCCGGCCCTTGCTTCTAAATTGGCCTGAATGTTGCAGAGTACATTTCGCAGTCTGAATATTGCGTAAATGAGTCAAAAAAATAACTCAAAACAATGATTTTCAGCCTGTATCGGTTTAAACATTTATAAATCGTCAAGATGTTGACTCGGGATAAAAGCATGATCAATAACAATATCAACCAGATGCTCAATCAGATGCGGGCCATTGAATCGATGGCTAAAAATCAGTCGGTTAATGAACCGAAAGCGGCAGCGGATGGTGCGGGTAGTTTTGCCAATATGATGCAAAAAGCCATCGACCAGGTGAACACCTCCCAGATGCAAGCCGCCGAGCTGAGCAAGGCATTGGAAATGGGCGATCCCAACGTCGATCTGGCCGAGGTGATGGTGGCCATGCAAAAATCCAGTGTTTCCTTTCAGGCGCTGACCGAAGTCCGCAATAAATTGTTAACGGCCTACCAGGACGTTATGAACATGCCGGTGTAGCATCATGGCCGAAGCAATGAGCGATCAACAATCCTTACCCCAGCCTGCCTCAGGAAAAGCCATGCAGGCAGCCGCGTTAAATCCCATCGACACTTTTATGCAGTCGCATACCGTGCGGCATTTTGGCCGCCTGATCGGCCTGGCAGTCGCGGTTGCCATTGGCACCGTGGTGGTGTTGTGGTCTGCTGAGCCCAACTATTCACCGCTCTATACCAACGTGAGCGGGCAGGATGCCAGTGAGATAGCCAACGTACTCAGCGCCAACGAAATCAAGTACAAGATCGATGCGGATACCGGCACCATCATGGTGGCGCAGTCAAAAGCGGCCGAGGCTCGCCTGAAGCTGGCTTCACAGGGTTTGCCGCAGGGCACCACGCGTGGCCTGGAAATGCTGCAGGAAGACCAGGGCATGGGCACCAGCCAGTTTATCGAGTCAGCGCGTTACAATCATGCACTGGAAGCCGAACTGTCGCGTTCGATTGAATCCATTCGCAGCGTTGAAAAGGCCAGGGTGCACCTGGCCTTGCCCAAGCAGTCCATCTTTATCCGCAACCGCACCAAACCCAGCGCATCGGTCATGACCAAGTTATATGCCGGCCGTCGCCTGACGCCGGGCCAGGTGGATGCCATTGTGCACATGGTGGCGTCCAGCATTCCGCTGATGGAAGCCTCGCAGGTGACCGTTGTCGACCAGTTTGGACGCTTGCTGACGGGTGATCGCGACGGTGACATGGCGCAAACCACCAAACAGTTTGAATACAACCGCAAGCTGGAAGACAGTTATGCCGATCGCATCATTGAATTGTTGCAACCGATCGTCGGTGAAGGCAAGGTCAATGCCGAGGTATCCGCGTCCCTCGATTTTTCCAAGATAGAGTCCACGCGCGAGGCTTATGATCCGGAAAGAAGTGTCATTCGCAGTGAGCAGATATCGGAACAGGAGGTGCGTGATATCACCCAGGCCATGGGTATTCCCGGTGCGTTGAGCAATCAGCCGCCGGGTAGCGGCACGACGGATCCCGAGGCGGCTCAGGGCGACGCGACTGCTGCCCAGTTACCCGCCAATCAGAATCGCA